>JBIIDW010000021.1:0-10861 GCA_044238215.1 Steroidobacteraceae bacterium | reverse complement strand
GTTGCCGGTGCCGACGACCTTCTTCACGCCGGGCATCGCCTCGGCAGCGGAGGCGTCGAACGAGGCGAGCTTGCCGCCCAGCGTCGGGCACTGCGCGAGTGCACCGTGCAGCATGCCCGGCAGCTTCACGTCGATGCCGTAGACGGCGCTGCCGTCGAGCTTCGCGGCGGTGTCGATGCGCTTGGCCGGCTTGCCCACCAGCGTGAAATCCTTGGCCGGCTTGAGGGAGACCTCCTGCGGCACCGGCAGCTTCGCGGCGGATTCCGCCAGCGCGCCGAAACTCAGCCGCTCGCGACCGTTGACCACTGCGCCGCCTTCGACCCTGAGCCGCGCGGCGTCGACGCCCCAGTGCGTCGCGGCGGCCTGCACGAGCATCGTGCGCGCCTGCGCCCCGGCCTTGCGGAGTTTCTCCCAGGTGTCGCGCACGCTGGTGCTGCCGCCCGTGATCTGCGCACCGAGCAGCGCGTTGACGTAGACCGCGCCCACGGGCGCCGCTTCGACGCGGATGCCCTCGAGGGCCAGGCCGAGCTCCTCGGCCAGCAGCTGGGTCAGCGCGGTGTAGACACCCTGCCCCATCTCCGACTTGTCGACCAGCACGGTGATCGTGTCGTCGCCGGCGATCCGCAACCACGCCACGGGCTGGCCACCGGCCGTGCCCAGCGCCGCCGGCTTGCTGCAGCCGCCGAGGCCGATGCCGAGCACCAGCCCGCCGCCGGCGAGTGCGCCGAGCTTGAGGAAGTCGCGGCGCGTCGCCGCCGCGGTCGCGTTCACTTCGGCGTTCATCGCGCGCCCTCCGTCTTGAGCATCTCGGCCGCGCGGTGCACGGCCTTGCGGATCCGCGTGTAGGTGCCGCAGCGACAGATGTTGCCGGCCATCGCGGCGTCGATGTCCGCGTCGGTGGGCGCGGGGTTCTGCGCGAGCAGCGCGGCTGCCGACATGAGCTGACCGGACTGGCAGTAGCCGCACTGCGGAACGTCGAGTTCCAGCCAGGCTTTCTGCACGACGTGCGAGCGATCGGGCGAAAGCCCCTCGATGGTGGTGACCTTGCGCCCGCCGAGGTCGGCGAGCGTGAGCTGGCAGGAACGCGCGGGCTCACCGTCGATGTGCACGGTGCAGGCGCCGCAGAGCGCCGCGCCGCAGCCGAACTTGGTCCCGGTGAGCCCGAGGTGGTCGCGGATCACCCAGAGCAGTGGCGTGTCGGGTGCGGCGTCGGTGTCGAGCGCGCTGCCATTGACGTTGATCGTGGCCATCGGCATCCCCCCGCCTGTTCCAAAGAATCAGTGTCTTTTACCACTCTCCGCCGCCCGGCGCGCGTCCAGCTCTTTTTGCAGCGCATCCCACGACGTCTGGAACGGCCGCGGATCGTCGAAGGCCGGCGTGGCCCGCATCAGGGTGTGGCGCGACTCGATCTCGCCGCGCAGCGGCTGCGGCAGCTCGGCGAACTGCAGCGTCGAGCGGCCCTGCGTGACCAGCACGATCTGGCCCTCCCGCCCCGCCATCTGCATCCACGGCAGCCAGTCGGAAATGCGCGTCCAGGTCGCGGTGTAGGGGATGCGCTGGCCGGGCTTCCACGCGGCGACGTCGCTGCCGGCGACAGCGAACGCCGAAATCTCCATGACGCGATACTTGCCGCCGACGTACTTCTGGTAGGCCCCGCCCAGCGGGCTTTCACGGAAGAACGACTGCGTGCGCCCTGCCACGTAGCCGCTGCCCCCGGGCTCCCAGCTCATCATCGGCGGGGTGGGCTGCCCTGCGGGGTCGCGAGGAAAGCGCGGCGCGCGCATGCTCGCCGGATCGTTGACCATGTGGATGACCTCGACCCGCTCGCCGGTCCACGGGTTCTGCCAGGTCTTCAGCACCTCGTTGGTCACCGGATCGAGGTAGAGCATCAGCTCGCGGGCCGCGGCCTGGTAACCCCTGCCACGCGCCGGGTCGTCGATGAACCGGCAGGCACGCGGGTTCACGCCCTGCACGTTGAACAGGTGGCGGTCCGGCTCACCGGCGCGACGGCCGTAGACCTTGCCGCTCCACCAGTAGAACTGCGGCGCCGCCACGTCGGTGCTGCCGCAGCCGAGAGCCATCTCCATCGCGAAGCCGCCCTCGGCCGTCGTGGGCTGCAGCGCGGGCGCATGGGCAGGCACGGCGGAGCGCGGGTTGCCGGCGGCACCCGCGGCTAGCGGGACCAGCACGCCCGCCGCGAGCAGCAGCGGCCGCCACTTCCCCGACGTTCCGCCGCGGCGGATGGCTGGCACGGCGATCAGCCCGCCGGCTTCCGGCCGCGGTTCTGGATCACGCGCTCGAAGAACGATGGGCCCTCGTCGAACTCGGGACTCTTGTCGAACAGCGGCGTGTGGGCGCGCGCGCGCTCGAGGTAGTCCTTGTCGAGCAACTCGGCGTCCGTGAGCTTCACGCCGTCGAAGTGCCAGATGACGTGGCCGGGTGCGTCACCCATGCCGAGGAACGGCTCCCAGGGCCGGATGTTCCAGCCGGCGACCGTGGCCGAGGGCGTTTCGACCTTCGGATCGAAGAGCTCGGCGGCGCGCACGCTGAGCGTGGCGTTCTCCTTGGTGGGCTGGCGCAGGATCGGCGGGAAGTTCGAGGAGCCGCGCAGCCTCACCACGCCGGCGTCCATGTCCCAGTCCGCGTGCAGCGGCTCGTCCTTGTACACCTCGGGGAAGGCCTTCTTCATGCTGCCGTAGTATTCGCCCATCGGCGTGAAGTACTCGCCTTCCTTGTGGCGGATGAAGCTCACGCCAACCTTGCTGACGTGGCCATTCAGCGGGTTGCGGAACTCGTCGATGAACCTGCCGGTCTCGAGGTCCTCGAAGAACGAGAGCGTCGAGGAGTAGCGTACCCAGGTGGAATCGTCCTTCTTCTTCCACCAGCCGCTTTCGCTGCCGCGCAGGCCGATCAGCGGCGTGACGCCGGTCGGCTGCACCGCGTAGACCTTGATGCGGGTCTTCCAGGTGACGCGGTTCGGGCCGCTGGTGCCGTAGATGCGCACCAGGGCGTTCATGATGTCGCGCGGATCGGTGGGCAGGCGGTCCGGGATCCTGGTCCTCGCGGAGGCCGGCGCCGCCGCCAGTGCACCCGCACCGAGCGCGCCCAGCGCCAGCCCGCCCGCCTCACGCCGCGAGAACGTCTTCCTGCTCATGCCTCTGCCCCTCCCCCTATGGAGAGGCGACATTACCGTGAAAGCCGCGGCCCGCGGTACCGGTCGGGGGGCGATGGCCTCGCTCCGGGCGTCAGCGCCAGCAGCGTGCCCCAGACCTTGCCGTACACCTCCGCCCGGCCCGGGCCCTGCCGGGCGGCCACCGCGTCCTTGAAGTTCGCGTAGTCGATCTCCCGCAGCATCGCGGCGCAGGCCTCGGCCAGTGCCGCGCGCGGCGCCCGCGCGCGGTACGGATAGTCCGTGCCGCCGCGGTCGGTGATCGGGCCGAGCCCGGGCATCCGTGTCGCGAGGGCCTCGAGGTCGGCCCGTGCCCTGGCGCGTACGGTCAGCGTGCCCGCCGCGAGGTCGCCTGGCTTGCGCACGATGCTGAAGAACCCGACCGGTGTGATGAGCCACATAGGACCTCCTCGACGCTGACGTGGAGGCCCGTTCTACTCCCCGGGAAGCTCAGAGGATGAGCCTGCCCGCGCGAGGGCCAGCGCCGCAGGTACCTCGGCGTAGTACGGGTCGCCCTCCCTGGCGATGAACCGGATCGGCTGCGGCAGGCTCCGCAGCAGCGGCACCGGGTCCACCTGCAACGCGACGCAGCCGGCATCGCCATAGTGCTCGAGCTGCATCAGCGACGCGACGAGCCGGCGGTACAGGGCTCCCGCATCGAGGTTCTCGCCCCCGCGGCGCGCCTCGGGCGAACCGTCATGCCAGGGCCACTGCAGTTCCTCGTCGCGCAGGCGGTGGAACATCTGCCAGAACTGGGTCCCGGTCGGCGTCGCCGCGAGGTCCGGGGCGTGGCGTGCCGCCATCGCGCTGCGTCGTGCGGCGTCGAGCACCAGGCCACCGTCCAGCACCAGGCGACCCACCCGTCCGCCGGCAGCCTGCGCGAGCTGCAGCGCGAGCGGGGCGGCCAGGCCCACGGCGTGCAGGTCGAATCCGCCGACACCGGCTGCATCGATCGCCTGCAGCAGGTACGCCGCCCAGTCCGCGGGTGCCGCATCGCGCGGCAGCGGGTCCGACAGCCCGCAGCCCGGCAGGTCGGGCGCCCAGATCCGATGCGTGTGGCTCATGGCCGCCGCCAGGCGCTCGAGGTCCGCCGACGAACCCGGCGGCGCGTGCAGCATCACCAGTCCGCGCCCGCTGCCGGCCTGCCGGACGTGCAGCTGGCGGCTGCCGACCTGCTGGTAGTCGCGCCGCAGCCCGGGCACCGCTCCCGGCGCCGCAGCCACACCGGCCGTCGCCGTGGTCCTGGCGAACGCGCGCCGCACCGCCGCGCGCCACGCCGCGTCGTCGGCCGGGAGCCGCTCGACCCTCCCGCAGGCCGGCAGGATCCGCTCGACCGCGTCGAGGAAACCGAACAGCACGTCGTCGGCCCGCGCCATCACCGTGGTGGGCGTGGCCAGCGCCTCGAGCGCCGGCCGGGCCTGGAACCGCATCGCGGCACCGTAGGCCATGGCGTAGTTCGGCCCGGCCGAGAAGAAGTCGAGCGCGTACTCGTGCAGCGCCTCCGGCCCGGGCTCGGCCGTCGGCACGCGTGCGCCGGCGCGGATGTCGAACCATGGGAAGTAGCGGTGCAGGTCGCGCACCTTGGTCCACTGCGCCGCGACGTACGCCCCGGTCGTGTCCGGCACGAACGGGCTCATGTAACGGTCGACGAACGCGTCCGGCGCAAGCTGCGCGGGAATGGAGATCCCGTCGAGCAGCAGGTGCCCGATGACGCCGGGGTGACGCGAGGCGCAGGCGGCCGCGATCTTCGAGCTCGTGTGGTATGCGTACACCGTGGCGCCGCGCAGTCCCAGCGCGAGCAGCGCCGAGCCGAGCGCATCGGCGTAGTCGTCGATCGTCGGCCGCGGCTCCGCCGGCAGCGGGTCGGACTGCCCGTAGCCGGGCGTGTCGAGCGCGTACACCGTGAACGCGTCGCTGAACTCGCGCAGCGAGCGCAGGTGCAGCACCGACGACCGCGGGCTGTCGTGCAGCATGACGACCGCCGGGCCCGAGCCGCACACCCGGTAGTGCACGTGGCGCCCGTCGACGTGGATGAAACCCTTGCGGATCGGGCGGTCGCTGGCATCGATCATCGTCGTCCTCCGGCAGCGGCGCCCACGGCCTCAGGGCGCCACGAGCGAACCATACAGCTCCTTGCATACCGCGCGCACGTGGTCGGCGAGCGCTGCGGCGGCGGGTTGCATCCGCGTGCGACGCCGCGTCAGCAGGTAGCCGGTGCGCTGGCGGCGAAACGGCGAGCCGCGCAGCTCGCGCACCGCGGCGAGGTCAGCCTGGACGGCGAGGAATTCCTCGCTGAACAGCGCGAGGTGGTTGCCCTCCAGCACGAGCGCCAGCATCAGCGCGAGCGAGTCGGTGCGCACCAGAACCTCCGGCGGCGGCACGCCTTCGGCCATGAACACCTTGCGGATGTGCCTCAGCATCTCCGGGTACCGGTGGGGCACCGCCCACGGCTGCCCGGCCAGCTCCGGGAGCGCAACGTCCGCGCGGCGCGCAAGCGGGTGGTTGCGTCCGCAGACGACGAGGTCCCGGTCGCGGAACACGCACTCCGCGCGCAGCTCAGGATCCGGCTCGCTCATGTCCGGCGGTGAACCGAGCACGAAGTCGAATTCGCCCTGCAGCAGGCGCTCGACGAGGTCGCGCGAGACACCGTCGACGGCGATCACCGACACGCCGGGGTGCGTCTTCTCGAGGCGCATCAGCGCGCGCGGCACGATGCGGTGCGCGCAGCTGAACGCCATGCCCAGGTAGACCGTGCCGCGTCCCGCGCCCTTGAGGTCGTTGATCTCGGAGGTGGCGAGCCGTTCCTCGGCGAGGATGATCCGGGCGCGGTACGCGAGCGAGTCGCCGAACGGCGTCGGCACCGCACCATAGCGGCCGCGCTCGAAAAGCTTCGTCTGCAGGCTCGACTCGAGCTTGGCGATGCTCTTGGTCAGCGCGGATTGCGACAGGCCGACGTGCGCGGCAGCACGTCCATAGTGCCGGCGCTCGTAGACCGCCAGAAAGTGCCTGAGCTGCCTGATCTCCATCGCCGCGCCCCCTCGCCCGGCCGCCGGGCGATCCCGGTTATCCGTCCAGCCCGGCCCGCCGCAGGTCCTCGAGCAGCAGCTCGACCAGTCGCGACTCGCGCTCGAAACCCGCAACCGGCCCGATCCGGTCGATGTACGCGCAATAGCTGACCAGCAGGTAGAGGTCCCGCGCGATGCGCAGGACCGGCAGTGCCGCGCGTTCCGCAGCCGACATCGGGCGCGCCGCGAGGTAGCCGGCCTCGAAGGCATCGATGACCGGTTGCGGCAACCGCTCGAGGCGCGCGCGCCACTCGAAGGTGACGAGATCCTTGGCCAGCAGGTCGAAGCCGCAGTCGTCGAAGTCGACCGGCCACAGGCTGCCGTCGCCGCACTTCATGACGTTGGCGAACTGGAAGTCGCCGTGGGTGGGACCCGTCGGCAGCGCGGCCGGCCCCGGGCCGGCGAAGAACGCGCGAACGGCCGCCAGTCCGCGGTCGAAGGCGCTGCGCGACTCGCTGCCGACGTGCAGCACCCCGTCGACGAACCGCAGCTGGCGCTCGATGCGCGCGACGGTGTCGATGCGCTTGACGTAGGGCGGGTCGAAACCGCGCGCCGCCAGCTGCAGCCGGCCGAGCAGCCGCCCCGCGGCGTCGCCCTCGGCGACCGACATGTCGTGGCCCAGCGGCTGGCCGTCGATCCACGACAGCAGCACGACCGGCCGCTCGCCCTCGGGCGCGGCCAGCGTGAAGAAGGGGCTGGCGTCGAGCTGCGGTCGCGGCGTCGGCACGGGCAAGCCTGCCGCCGCGAGCCAGCGGAGCAGCCCGAGCTCGTAGCCGACATCCTGCGCGCTCCGGTACCCCGCCCGCGACACCCGCAGGGCGTGCCGGCCCTCCACGTCGTCGACGCGGTAGAAGTCGTTGCTGCCCCGGGCGATCAGCCGGCAGCGGCGCACGTCGAGGCCGTAGCGCCGCCGCACCTCGTCGGCAAGCGCCGCAGGGTCGAGGGTCGAGTGGATGACCGGGAATGTCGCGCGCGATACCTGTTCCATGCCGCCGCAAGTCTTAACGAGCAGGCCGTCAATGCAATACTCATTCCGTGCAGGAATCAATACAGCCACGGCACTCTCGCAGTCGGACCCCGGCCGGCGCGAACATGGCGACCGGCACCGGCCCGCAGGAGCTCCCATGACGAACCCTTGCCACGGCATCCACGAGATCGGCATCGGCGTGCCGGACCTGGCCGCGGCGCTCCGGCACTGGCATGCCTTCGGCTTCCGTCTCGCGGCCCGCGGCACGCTGGATCGCGCGCAGGCCCGCGCACTCTACGGCGTCGACAGCGCGCTCGAGTCCTGGCGTCTCGCGCACGGCACCGCGGACAAGGGACTGCTGCGCCTGATGTGCTGGGAACGGCCGACCGGCCCGGGGCTGGCCATGACGCCGCTGCGTACCGCGGGCAACCGCTGGACGGTGCAGATGACCGACGACCTGCTGCCGGTCTGGACGCACGCCGAGGTCGCACGGCGCCTCGGCCGTCCGATCAGCGTCCTGGGGCCCGTGCTGAACGCGCGCGCGGCGATACCGCTGGCACAGCAGCGCCCGTTCGAGGTCGCCGTGCCCGCCACCTACAACCTGCAGCTGTTCCAGCCGCTGTGCCAGCAGGTCGTCATGCAGCGCATGCACATCGACGCGCGTCGCCTGGGGACGATCGACGTCGGCAGCCTGCTGCGCACCAGCGAGGTCTGCCACGTGGGGCTGGTGGCCTACAACCTGCCGCTGGCGACCTTCGACTTCTACGAGCACGCGCTCGGCCTGGTGCGCAGCACGCAGCGGCGCTTCGCCTACGACCCGGAATCGCCCGCGAGCGAGATGTTCGCGCTGGTGCCCGGCGAGGCGTTCACCGAGATCGACTTCGACGATCCGCGCTCGCGCTCTGACCCGCCGGCCTCGCTGGCCGGCCGGCTGCGCGTGTTTCTGGTGGAGTCGCCGTCACCCCGCCCGGCCGCCGTGGACGCCTGCGCAGGGGTGCTCGGCTACGGGCTCTACTCGCTGCGCTGCGCGGACCCGGACACGCTGCGCGCGACCGTGGCGGCCGCGGGCGCGACGGCCGTCACGCCGCTGCTGGCCGACGAGTTCGACGAGCCTGCCTTCTGCTTCCGCTCACCCGACGGCTACCACTGGACCGCGTCGGGCGTCAGCCCGGCTTCCGGGCCCCCACCATGAAGTAGACCGGCACGGTCTTGCCCTCGGTCGCGCGGCTCCGGTAGCGGCTCGGCAGCATGACCTCGAACACGGCGTCGCGGCTGAAGCCGGCGCGGACGGCGGTGCCGACGAAATCGACGTCCTGCACGGAGCCGATGAACGGCTCGTTGTTGTAGTGCGCCATCCACTCCGAGTAGTACTTGTTGAACGGCGTGGCGCGGTCGATCGCCTCGCAGTGCAGCATGAAGCCGCCCGGCCGCAGCAGCCGGTGGCACTCGCGGAAGATCGCGGGCAGGGCCTTCGCCGAGGTCTCGTGCATCATGATCTGCGAGACCACGACGTCGAAGCTGCCGTCCTCGAACGACGTGTGCTCGGCGTTCTGCTGGCTGAAGTGCACCTTGCGCCCGAGCGCCACGGCGCGCGCGTGACCGTAGCGCAGGCAGGGCGCGGCAACGTCGATCGCGTGGACTTCGGCATCCGGGTAGGCGTCGACCCAGGGCAGCGTGCTGTGGCCGATCGTGCAGCCCATGTCGAGGATGCGCGCCGGGCGGAAATCCGGATGGTTTTCGCGCAGCCACGCCGCGGTCGTCACGCCCACGTCGTCGGTCAGCGGACCGAGGCCGCCCATCGAGTACAGGTGCAGCGTGCGGTCGAATTCCGCGCCGGCGAACACGTCGTCCGCGCAGAGTTCCGTGTGATAACCGCCCGGCTTGCAGTGGATGTCGACCGCGGTGTGATAGCGCGGTATCTCCAGCGACGGGTCGAGCGTCAGCGAACCCAGCTGGCCGCGCAGTTCGCGGGCGCGATCGATCAGGCCGGGCAACTGCCGCTCGATGCTCGGGCCGACCGTGTCGTAGAGCATCTCCTGGGTGCTGCGCAGCAGCGAGCCCCACCACTGGTTGTGCGGCTCGGCCGCCAGCGCCTCGCGGATCTCCTTGCGGGTCTGCGGCGCACGCCCGTGCTCGCGCGCGAACCCCGGCACGACCTTGCGCTCGAACAGCAGCGCATTGCCGGAGTGGAAGCGGCCGGTGACGTGGATGCGCAGGCTCTTCAGGAAGTCCTGGCGGGCCTGCTCGTCGTGCGACGCGGACGGGAACATCGAGTGGGGAGCCGTGACCGACATGTCGACCTCCATCATTCCCCTGGGCTGACCCAGGTCTTTCGCGGCGGAACCTTGACCTCGATCTGCACGCTCTCCTCGAGCGCCTCGGCGTGGTGCATCACGCCCTTCGGGTGGAACCAGGCGTCGCCGGGCTCCGCGACGAATTCCTCGTCGCCGATCACCACCCGGAGCCGCCCGCTCTTCAGGAAGCAGACGGTCTCGTGATCGTCGTGCTTGTGGGACGGATCCACCACGCCCTTGGCGCGGTAGGACTCGAGCATGACGACGAGGTCGGTGGCCATCAGCGTCTTGACGGTGACGAGCCCGGACATCCGGCCGCCCTCGACGGCGCTGAGCCGTTCCGCGGGAACGTCGCCACCGCGCACGAACACGCCGGCCGTGTTGCGAAATCCTCTCGTCGCCATCCGCCGCTCCTCCCGACCCCGTCGCGCGGGCCATCCTTGCGCCGGCGTTCGCCGTCGGCGTCCAATATGCCACGCACGACCGACGGCTCCATGGGAAATGTTCGCGCAACCATCACCGCCGGGAAAGGAACTTCCCGTGCGACGCGCGCGCGGCAAGTGGCAGGCTCCCTTCACGATCAGGGGGATTTCATGACGGCAACCAAAGACTCGACGCAGCCCCGGCGCCGCCGGATCGCCAAGGGCCGGCGGCCCTTCTTCTTCGCCGATCCGAACACCGACAAGCTGCTGTCGATGATCGCGGCCCTCGCCGGCGAGGTCGCCGTGCTGCGCCAGCGGGTCGACACGCACGAGCGCCTGGCCGGCCAGCGGGGAGTCTTCTCCGCCGCCGACGTCGAGGCGTACGCACCGGCGATCGAGGTCAGCGACGAGCGGGCCCTCTGGCGCCAGGAATTCCTGCAGCGGGTGTTCCGCATCCTGGAACTCGAGTACACGCAGCCCGAGGTCCAGCGCGAGGAGGCGGCCTACTCGGCGATGATCGCGTCCTTCGCGCAGCCCCCGGCCGCCCCTAGGAAGACCGCGAAGCCCAGCTCCCCGTCGCGTCCACCGCGCGGCGGTAAGGGCGCAGCGCGAAGTACAGCAGCGAAACCGAAGCCGGTCCCGCCAGGGTCGCGACGACGCTGATCGAGTAGCCGACCTTCATCGGGTCGCGGAACACGTAGTCGGTCAGCAGCGCGACGCTGGTCGGACCGAGCAGCAGGCCGATCAGGCCCAGCACGAGCACGTACATCGCCGCGACCTGCGCGCGCATCTCGTTAGGCGTGATGATCTGCAGCGCGGCGGGCCCGACGCCGAACGGGAAACTGAAGAAGAAGTTGCTGAGGCAGAGCAGGAACATCGCGAAGTACGGGTCGGGCGCGAGGGCCGTCATGATGCACGGCGGGATCGACAGCGCGCACCCGAGC
>JBIIDW010000020.1:0-10892 GCA_044238215.1 Steroidobacteraceae bacterium | reverse complement strand
CTGCCGCTGGGTTACGCGGTCACGGTCTTCGAGCAGTTCGCCGAACCCGGCGGCCTGATGCGCACCAACATCCCGTCGTTCCGCCTGCCGCAGACCGTGCTCGACGAGGAGATCGGCGCGATCGTCGGCATGGGTGCCGAGCTGCGGCTCGGCCACCGGATCGAGTCGATGCGCCAGCTGCTCGACGAGGGCGGCTTCGACGCGGTGTTCGTCGGCTCGGGTGCGCCCAAGGGCAAGGAGCTGAACTTGCCGGGCCGCCAGGAAGGCGCGGCGAACATCCACATCGGCATCGCGTGGCTGGAGTCGGTGGCCTTCGACCACGTCAAGGCGATCGGCGGCAACGTGCTGATCATCGGCGTCGGCAACACCGCCATGGACTGCTGCCGCAGCTCGCTGCGGCTCGGCGCGAAGAGCGTCAAGGTCATGGCGCGCAAGCCCCGCCAGTTCTTCAAGGCCTCGGAGTGGGAGCTCGAGGACGCCGAGGAGGAGAACGTCGAGATCGTCGTCAACCGCTCGCCCAAGGCCTTCGTCGTCGAGGACGGCCGGCTCCGCGGCATGACCTTCGACGTCATGGAGTACGAGGTCGACGGTCGCGGGCGCATCACTTCCGAGCGCGTCGCCGGCGAGGAGTTCTTCCCGGCCGACGACGTGATCCTGGCGATCGGCCAGGAGAACGCCTTCCCCTGGATCGAGCGCGACCTCGGCATCGAGTTCGACAAGTGGGACGTGCCCAAGGTCGACGCCGCCACCCACGAGAGCACGCGCCCGGGCGTGTTCTTCGGCGGCGACGCCGCCTTCGGCCCGAAGAACATCATCTGGGCGGTCGAGCACGGCCACCAGGCCGCGATCTCGATCCACCAGCACTGCCGCGGGCTGCCGACCGCCGAGCGGCTCGCGCCGGGCGTGAACCTGCAGAGCCGCAAGATGGGCATGCACGAGTGGTCGTACTCGAACGAGTACAGCGCGATCGAGCGGCGGCTGATGCCGCACGTGTCACTGAAGGAGCGCTTCAAGAAGATCAACATCGAGGTCGAGCTCGGCTTCACCGCCGAGCAGGCGGTCGAGGAGGTGCAGCGCTGCCTGAACTGCGACGTGCAGACCGTGTTCGACGCGAAGCTCTGCATCGAGTGCGACGCCTGCATCGACATCTGTCCGGTCGACTGCCTGACGATGACGCCGAACGGCGAGGAAGCCGAGCTGCGAACGCGGCTGAAGGCCCCGGCGAAGAACGTCACCCAGGCGCTGTTCGTCAGCGCGCCGCTGAAGCACACCGGCCGCGTCATGGTGAAGGACGAGGACGTCTGCGTGCACTGCGGGCTGTGCGCCGAGCGCTGCCCGACCGCCGCGTGGGACATGCAGAAGTCCCACGTGAAGTGGCCTCACGCCGACGACCAGGCCGCCGCGCCCGCAGGGGAAGCCCGATGACTCCCGCCGCCTCCCGCGTCAACGACTTCGTGATCAAGATCGGCACGGTCAACGGTACCGGCTCGGCGAGCGCCAACACGCTGCTGATGAAGTCGATCTTCCGCAGCGGCATCCCGGTGATGGGCAAGAACTACTTCCCGTCGAACATCCAGGGGTTGCCGACCTGGTACGAGATCCGCGTGTCGAAGGACGGCTACGTCGCGCGCTCGGGCAAGGTCGACATCATGGTCGCCATGAACGCCGAGACCTACGCGCGGGACGTGCGCGAGGTGGCGCCGGGCGGCTACCTGGTCTACGACTCGACCTGGCCGCGGCCGGCGCTTCTGCGCCGCGACGACATCACGGTGATCGGCGTGCCGCTGGCGCGGCTCTGCAACGAGAACTTCCAGGGCGTGCGCACGCGCATCCTGATGAAGAACATCTGCTACGCGGGCGTGCTGGCGGCGCTGCTCGACCTCGACCTGGCGAGGATCCGCGAGCTGCTCGCGGAGACCTACGCGAAGAAGCCTGCGCTGGTCGAGTCGAACATGCGCGCGATCCAGCTCGGCTACGACTACGCGAAGGCGAACTTCGACTGCCCGCTGCCGCTGCGCGTCGAGCCGATGGACCGCACCGCCGGCCACATCATGATCGACGGCAACACCGCGGCCGGCCTCGGCGCGATCTACGCGGGCGCCACGGTCGCGGCCTGGTACCCGATCACGCCCTCGACCTCGCTGATGGACGCCTTCAAGGGCTTCGCCGACCGGCTGCGGGTCGACCGCGAGACCGGCCGCGCGAACTTCGCGTTCATCCAGGCCGAGGACGAGCTCGCCGCCATCGGCATGGTGCTGGGCGCGAACTGGAACGGCGCCCGCGCATTCACCGCCACCTCCGGGCCCGGTCTGTCGCTGATGGGCGAGTTCCTCGGGCTCGCCTACTACGCCGAGATCCCCGCGGTGCTGTTCGACGTGCAGCGGGTGGGTCCGTCCACCGGCATGCCCACCCGCACCCAGCAGTGCGACATCCTGTCGGCGGCCTACGCCTCACACGGCGACACGAAGCACGTGTGTCTCTATCCGTCCAACCCGGAAGAGTGCTTCTACATGGCGGTCGAGGCCTTCGACCTGGCCGAGCGGCTGCAGACCCCGATCATGGTGCTGCTCGACCTCGACATCGGCATGAACGACTGGATGTGTCGCGACCTGAAGTGGGACGACACCCGCCAGCCGGACCGGGGCAAGGTGCTCGGCCGCGAGGAACTCGAGAAGATCGAGAAGTTCTACCGCTACCTCGACCGCGACGAGGACGGCATCCCCTATCGCACCTTCCCGGGCGTGCACCCCAAGGGCGCGTACTTCACGCGCGGCTCGGGTCACACCCAGCTCGGCACCTACACCGAGGACGCCACCGAATACCAGATCGTGCTCGACCGGCTGCTCCGCAAGTTCAGCACCGCCAAGAAGCTCGTGCCCGAGCCGGTCATCGAGTACGACCCGAAGCTCGACGTCGCGATCGTCACGGTCGGCAGCAGCGAGGGTGCGGTGCGCGAGGCGCACGACGTGCTCGAGGCGCGCGGCGTCCGCACCAACTACATGCGCATCCGTGGCTTCCCGTTCGGCGAGGAGGTCGAGCAGTTCCTCGAGCGGCACCGCGTGGTCTACGTGGTCGAGCAGAACCGCGACGCGCAGCTGAAGTCGCTGCTGACGCTCGAGACCCGCGTCGACAAGTCGCGCCTGCGCTCGCTGCTGCACTACAGCGGCCTGCCGGTGTCCTCCGCGTTCATCGTCGACGGCATCCTCGCCGACCTCGGCGAGGGCCGGCGCGCCACGCTCTCGGGAGTCGCGTCATGACGTTCATCCCCAAGCCGAAGGTGGCCCACCCCAGCCTGCCGCGCAACGCGCTCGGCCTGACGCGCCGCGACTACGAGGGCGGGCTGTCCACGCTTTGCGCGGGCTGCGGCCACGACTCCATCACCGCGGCGATCATCGAGGCCTGCTGGGGCATCTCGGCCCGGCCCGAGAACGTGGTCAAGCTGTCCGGCATCGGCTGCTCGTCGAAGACCACCGCCTACTTCGTCAGCGGCGGGCACGGCTTCAACTCGGTCCACGGACGCATGCCCTCGATCGCGATGGGCGCCAACGCCGCCAACCGCGACCTCTACTACGTCGGCATCTCGGGCGACGGCGACTCGCTGTCGATCGGGCTCGGGCAGTTCTGCCACGCGATCCGCCGCAACGTGAACATGCTCTACATCATCGAGAACAACGGGGTGTACGGGCTGACCAAGGGGCAGTTCTCGGCATCGGCGGACATCGGCACCAAGGCCAAGAAGGGCGAGGTGAACCAGCAGCCGCCGATCGACCCGGTGCTGCTGGCGATGAACCTCGGCGCCGGCTTCGTCGCGCGCAGTTTCTCGGGCGACAAGGCACAGCTGGTGCCGCTGATCCAGGCGGGCATGAACTACCCCGGCTTCGCGCTGATCGACGTGCTCTCGCCTTGCGTCACCTTCAACGACCACGAGGGCTCGACGAAGAGCTACGCGTACACGCGCGAGCACACCGAGGAAGTCGTGGTCGCCGACTTCGTGCCGCGCGAGCGCGAAATCACCGCCGACTACCCTGCGGGGCAGGCGATTCCGGTCACGTTGCACGACGGGAGCCGGGTGCTGCTGCGCAAGCTGGCTGAGGATTACGACCCGACCGACTCGCACTCGGCCTACTCGCGCGTCCAGGAGCACGCGGCGCGCGGCGAGTACCTCACGGGGTTGCTGCACTGCCGCCCCACCGAGGCGACCGAGTTCCACGCCCTGAACCGGACCCCCGACGCGCCGCTGAACCAGCTGCCGTTCGGCAAGCTGGTGCCGGGAGCGGCGGCGCTCGACAAGCTGTTGGCGCGCTACCGCTGACTGGCCTACACTGCGCGCCACTTCGCAACGCTTCGGAGTCGACGATGGGCAAGGGTGACAGCAGGAGCCGCCGCGGCAAGATCTACCAGGGGTCCTTCGGCAAGACCCGCCCGAAGGATCCGGCGCGCGCCAAGCGCAAGTCCGGCGCCGCCCCGGCTGCGGCCAAGCCCGCCGCGGCCGCTGCGCCGAAGGCGAAGGCCGCTCCGAAGAAAAAGTAAGCCAGGCGTTCGACACAGGTCTGCAGGCGGCCCGCGGGGCGACCCGCGGGCCGCGCTGCTTTGCGGGCAGCCGCGCGTGTCCTAGGCCGGCGTCGGGCCACCGGGCAGCCGGCGTGCGACCTGGGTGAACAGCAGGCCGCCGAGCACCAGTGCCACGGCGGCCGCGGCAAACGGTGCGCCCGGCAGAGGGTGGGCGACGCCCGGCGCCGTCGCGGCGGCGAACAGGTGCGTCATCGTGAACGGCGTGACGATTGCGGTGAAGCTCATGATCCCGCCGATCGCACCCTGCAGCTCGCCCTGGGCGTTGGGTGGCACGGCGCGCGACAGGATCGCGCGCACCGAGGGCATGGTCAGGCCGATCAGGCAGGCCAAGGGCACGCTGGCGAACAGCAGCCCGGGCGTCGGCGCGAAGGCGTAGCCGAGGAAGCCGAGGGCGCCGCCCAGCAGCCCCAGCCGCACGCAGCGGACCTCGCCGATCCGGCGGGTCAGCAGGCCGACCAGGCCGCCCTGCACGAGCGCGGTGCCGAGCCCGACCACCGCCAGCGACAGGCCCACCTCGCGCTCGCTCCAGCCGAACCTCGCCATGTTCGTCCAGGCCCAGCTCGAGGGCAGCGTGTCGTGCCCGACCTGGTACATGAACAGCACGACGAGCAGCAGCATCGCGCCCGGGATGACCTTCAGTCCGCGCAGCGCGCCGAACAGGTTGGCCCGTCGCACCGAGAATGCGCGCCGGTTCTGTTCCGGCAGCGTCTCGCGCAGCACCACGAGAGCGATCAGGAAGTTCAGCGCCGTGAACGCCGCGGCGGCGAAGAACGGCACGCGCGAGCCGTACTGCCCGAGCAGTCCGCCGACGACCGGGCCGACGATGAAGCCCATGCCCCAGGCGGCGCCGTTCATCCCGAAGTACTTCGCACGGTCGGCGGGCGGGATCAGGTCGGCCACGACCGCGTTGGCGGTGGGGAAGGTCGCCGCGGCGACGCCCGCGACGACGCGGCCCACGAACAGCCAGAACAGCGTGGGCGCGAAACCCATGATCAGGTAGTCGACCGCCAGCGCCGCGAGCGAGCAGAGCAGGATGGGCTTGCGCCCGTAGCGGTCGCTGAGGTTGCCGAGCACCGGCGCGAACAGGAACTGCATGAGCGCGTAGCTCACCGTGAGCCAGCCGCCGATCGGCGCGGCCTCGGCCAGGCTCGCCCCGGTGAGTTCCATCACCAGCTTGGGCGCCACCGGCAGGATGATGCCGATGCCCAGCGAGTCGATGAACAGCGCCATCGCCACCAGCGGCAGCATGCGCCGCCGCGGATCGCCGGGCGCCGTGCTCATGCGCGCCGCACGCCCTTGGCGGCGATCTGGCCGCGGACGATCTCGAGTGCGCTGCGGTCCGCCAGCGGCAGCGAGACCGGCGACTCGCCGAGCGGCGTGGTCCGATCTCCCCAGCGCAGCAGGTGCGCACAGAACGTGAGGCCGCCGCCGAACGCCGGCATCAGCAGCAGCGAGCCGGGCCGGACGCGGCCTTCCTCGAGCGCCTCGCAGAGGGCCACGGGCACGGTGGCGGCGGACATGTTGCCGTAGCGCTGCACGTTGACGAAGACCTTCTCCATCGGCAGGTTCGCGCGGCGCGCCACGAACTCGATGATGCGCAGGTTCGCCTGGTGCGGCACGACGAGCTCGATGTCGCCCGGGCCGACCCCGGCGCGGCGCAGCACGTCCTCGCAGGCGTCGCCCATGCCGTTGACGGCCTTCTTGAAGATCTCCTGGCCCTCGAACTGCCAGACCGTGTCGCCGTAGACCTGGCCACGGTTGACGTAGGAGCCACCCATGCCGTGGATGCGCAGGATCTCGCGCGACTGGCCGTAGCAGCCGAGCTTCTCGAGCAGCAGTCCTTCGTCGCGGTCGGTGGCCTCGAGCACGACGGCCGCTGCCCCGTCGCCGAACAGCACGGCGACGTTGCGGTCGCTCCAGTCCATGTAGGGCGAGATCAGTTCGGCACCCACCACCAGCGCGCGGCGTGCGACGCCGGTGCGGATCATCGCGGTGGCGGTCGACAGCCCGTAGAGGAAGCTCGTGCAGGCGGTGTTGACGTCCATCGCCGCGCAGCCCTCGGCACCGAGCCGTGCCTGCAGGCCCGAGGCCATGTTCGGGCACTGGTCGTCGAAGGTGGTGGTGCCGAAGACGATCAGGTCGAGGTCGCGACCTTCGAGCCCCGCGCAGGCCAGCGCGCGCGCCGCCGCGACGTGGGCCATGTCACCGAGCGACACGTGGGAGATGCGCCGCTCCCGGATGCCGGTGCGGCTCGCGATCCACTCGTCCGAGGTGTCGATGAACGTGGCGATGTCGTCGTTGGTCAGGATGCCCGGCGGCAGGCACTTGCCCCAGCCGGTGACGCCCGCGTTGGGCATGCCCATTCTCCCCTGGTGAGTGGCCCCGTCTCAGGCGGGGTTCGGCCTGCAGGATACCCCGCGGTTCCACGGGTCGGCCAGACGGAGCGATGGGTGCGCCACGGGGCCCCACGTCGTGGGTAAGGTCGGCGCACGAGGCGCAAGGAGTGCCCGAGGGGGGAAGCCGACATGTGGATGCCGCCGATCGAGCCCGCGTGGCAGGGCCGGGTCGAGTTCTGGGAGCTGGTGTTCGGGACCTGGACGTCCTACGCGTTCCTGGTCCTGTGGTGGCAGAGGGTGCTGAAGGAGCCGCTGGACGAGTGGCGCTACGCGATGCTCGTGTTCTTCGGCGCCGGCGCGTTCTGGGTGAACCACTACTTCCAGAAGGCGCCGCTGTGGCTGTGGATGATCAACCTCTACACGGTGTTCTACTTCATCGCGTGGTGGAAGGCGGCGTCGATCGGCACGCGTCCGCGCACCCGTGCGTGGAAGATCGGTGCACTGGCCTCGTCGCTGGTGTACACCGTGGCGTTCATCGGCTTCGAGCAGCTCGCGCGCTACGGCGTGATGAACTGGGGCATGCACGAGTTCTGCTGGATGGCGCTGTCGTTCCTCGGCTTCCCGTGGCTGATCTGGTGGCGCGGGCACGCGAAGGTGGTGCCGGCGCCCGCCGAGGTGTCGCCGTATCCGAAGCCGCGCTGGCGCGGCGCCGGGGGCGACCTCTAGCGGCGCCCGGCCGTCAGCCGAGCGCGCCGAGCACCTCGAGCGACACGCGTTCGGCGGACTCAAACGCGCCCTCCATCCCGCGGCTGCCGAGCGAGGTGTGCTCGCCGCAGAAGAACAGGCGCTGGTGCGGCTTCGCGAGCGAGGCGCGCAGTTCGCGCACCTGGCCGGGCTCGAAGATCGCCCAGTCGCCCGCCGAGAATGGATCCTGCGCCCAGGAATGCGCGCCGGCGACCGTCAGCAGGCCCTTGGCGGCGGGGCGCAGTTTCTCGAACTCCGCGACGATCATCCGCTTGGCGTCTTCGAGCGGGAAGCGGTCGATGAACTGCGCGTTGCGGCCGCGGCACCAGACGGTGAGGCTCGTGACCTCGGTGTCGGTCTTGCCGAACTTCTGGGCGAGCACCATGCCGAGCGGGCCGTCGGTCCACATCGACGGCGACAGGCCGTCGCTCTCCCAGAACGGCTTCTTCGCCACGAGGTGGAACTGCGTGATCGGGATGTAGCCCAGGGTCTGGATGGCCTTGGACTGCACGGGCTCGGGCAAGGGGTCGAGCGCGACGTTGCGCAGCGTCGAGAACGGCAGCGACGACACGACGGCCTTCGCGCGGTAGCTCGTGCCGTCGGCGCAGCGCACCGTGGCGCCCGTGGCACCGGTCTCGATGGCCGACACGCGCTTGCCCTGCAGCAGGTCGCCGCGCAGGCGCTTCGCCATGGCGATCGGCAGGTTCTGGTTGCCGCCCTTGTAGGCGCCGATCAGGATGTTGCTGGCCGCGGCAGCCGCCGGCGCGGCAGCCGTGCCGGAGTTCGACGCGCCGGTGCGCGAGAAGCCCATGATCGCGCCGCGGTTCACGGCCTGCCAGTAATCGGCGAAGGCCTGCTGCAGCAGCGAGACGTCGTGCGAGGTCGTGCCGTAGGCGATGTTGGTGTCGAAGCCGAGCCGGATCATCTCGTCGGTGGCGCCGTGCGACGCCAGGAAGTCGTGGACGGAGATGTCGTACTGGGCGTACTTCGGGTCGTGCCAGTTCTCGAGGTCCTTGAACGGCATGTGCTGACGGAACATGGCGTCGCCCCAGGCCCAGGGCGGCAGCTTCTTCATCTCGGCCTGGAAGGGGTTGCGCGGGTGCGTCGGCCACTCCGCCAGCGGCACGCGCTGGCCGCCGATGAACAGTTCCTGGCCCGCGCGGTTCGCCAGCAGCTTCGGCGCGAGGTTGACGATCTCCACCCCGTACTTGCCGCCGGCGGCAATGCAGCGGCCATAGGCGTTGGCGATGGAGTTGCCGCCCACCTCGGGGTGACCCGGCACGTCGAACAGCGTGTAGAGCCGGCCGCCGATGCGGCGGCGGCCCTCGAGGACGAGCACCCTGAGGCCGTTCTCCTCGAGCGTCAGCGCGGTCTCGAGGCCGGATAGCCCTGCGCCGAGCACGATGACGTCCGGGTCGCCGGAGCCGGCGGCCCAGGCGTTGCGGGCGAGGCCGGCGGCCGAGACCGCGGCGGCGGAAGACACGACGAACTGACGACGCGACAGCGACATGCGCAAACCCCCCGGTTGTGGCCCGACCGTTCTACCGCGTCGCCCCGGGCCGTTCAATCGCGATCGGTCAGGGCAGCCGGCAGTCGGCGTTTGGCAATCGGATCGGGCCGCCGCGTTTTTTTGGTCGATCCGTTCACGGCAACGCAGCCGGGCGATCGTGCATCCTCGCCAGGGGTGCTTCCTCGGGACAGTATGCGATGCGCTGCCGGGCCGCCAACGGCTTCAGCATGGTCGAGCTGCTGGTCGCCGTCGCCATCGTCGGGCTGCTGGCGGCGATCGCGATTCCGGCCTACCAGAACAACGTCGCGCGGGCGCAGGTCGCCGAGGCGCTGGCGATGACCGGCAGCCTGCAGGCCGCCGCCACGGCGGTGTACTCCGAAACCGGCAGTTTCCCGCTCAGCAACGCCGCCGCAGGCGCCGGCAGCGCGACGAGCTACCGCAGCCGCTACGTGACCAGCGTCGAGCTGATGCCGTTCGGTTTCGGCGGCCCCAATCCCAACGTGCACGCAGTCATCATCGTCACGCTGGGCGGGCAGGCGCTTCCCGCACTGCAGGGCCTGCGGCAGCCGCTCTACGCGCTGAAGACCAATACCGGGGCACTGGTGTGGGCCTGCGGGCCCCGCACCCACGCGAACGTGATCGACGGCACGCAGGGCAACCTGATGGTGGCGTCGCAGGTGCACGACACCATCCCTGCGCGGTTCAAGCCGGCGGAGTGCCGCTGGTGAGGCGCGCCCCGGGGGAACCCCCCGGGTCAGGGCAGCCGGCAGTCGAGCACCTTACGCTCGGTGATCGAGCCGATCAGCAGGCGCCGGCCGTAGACCGCGCCGACGCTGCCTGCCGAGATGCCGTCGCCGGGGTCGACCAGCACGTCCTCGAGGCGGCCTGCCCCGTCACCCGGCGTGTAGCGCAGGATGCGGGTGGGGGCTCGCTGCGTGGCGTCGGCGAAGTGGCGGACCAGCGCGACCACCTTCGCGTGGGCAGCGATCCACACGCTGCCGTCGGCGTCGACGTTGAGGTTGTCGGGTGCCCCCTCGACCGGCAGCCGCTCCAGCAGCGCGAGGTCCGCCGTGCCCGGGTTGCGCGAGTACACCGCAATGCGGTTGCCGGCGGTCTCGCTGACGTAGACGCGCGTGCCGTCGGGGCTCATCGCAATGCCGGCGGCCGCCTTCAGCCCGGCGGCGGCGATCCGGGCAGTGTCGCCGTCGACGTACACCACTGGCGAGAGTCCGCGGCGGAACAGCAGCTCGGTGGCGCGCTGGAAGCCGCTGGCCGCGCCGGAATCGTTGGCGACGTAGAACTGGTCGGGTCCGACGGCGAGGATCGCGTTGGGGTCGACGAACAGCGGGTCGCGGCGCGTGGCGAGGTGCCGGAACAGCCCGGAGGGCACCTGCTCGAACACCTCGACCGTGTGGCTGCCGTCGGCCGGGTGGCTGATGACGAACAGCCGCTGCGTGCCGTCGCCGGCCCGGTACAGCGACATGCCGTGCGGCCGGAAGCCCGGCGGCGCCGATTCCAGCGCGGGCTGCGGCACGGGCGCTGCGCCGGCGCCATTGCCGGCACCCGTGCCGACGAGGGCGAGTTGCAGCACCGTGCCGGTGACGGGGCGCCGCTCGACGAGTCCGCGGCGGTCGAGAGCCGAGAGGTAGGCCACGCCGCGCGCGCGGTCGATCTGGATGTCTTCCGCGCTGGCCTGCAGCGGGATCGGCGTACACGCGCCGCCGGCGCGC
>JBIIDW010000438.1:0-3051 GCA_044238215.1 Steroidobacteraceae bacterium | reverse complement strand
GACCTGCCGAAGCTCACGCAGCCCGTTCTGGTGCTGAACCCGGACGACGACCTGGCCGTGCAGACACCGCGCGGCCTGCCATTGCTGCGCAACGCGCGGCAGATCGACCTGCCGGGCGGCCATGGCTTCCTGGACACGATGACGGACGCAGTGGCGGTCATGCTGCGGGAGTTCCTCGACGCGCCCTAGCTCGACGCGCCCTGGGCCCCGGCCCCGCCGGCCCCGACCGCACCGGCCGCGCCAGCGGCACCAGCGGCCTCCACCTTGCGCAGGTTGTCGTCTGAGTTGCGGTCGATCCACTTGTTGAACGGATCGACGCCGGCAACCCTGGGTTCGCGGTCGACGCTGATCGTCACGGTCTGGCGCCCTGAGCGCAGCGGCAGCCGCTGCAGGGCGATCACGCTCGACCGGTCGTAGCCCTTCTCGCCGGGCTCCACGGTGAACACGCCCACCTCGAAGGACTCCGCCAGCGGCGCCTCGGTCTCGACACCCTGCCCGTCGGCGTAGAGCTTGCGCGCCTCGACGTCGAGCGTGACGTCCCACCTGCCGTCGGCCCGCCGCGCGCTGCCCGCACGCGTCACCTTGACGTCGTACAGCGTGATCTTCGAGAACAGGTCGGTCAGCAGCCCCTCGCGGCCGGGACCGGCCGCCGCGCGCAGGCGCCCCACCAGCTCGCGCGAGTCCGGGTACGGCGCGGGCTTGAAGGCGTAGGCCGCGATCAGGTCGCGCAGCGCGGCGTTGACGGCCGCCTCGCCGATCTGGTCCTTCAGCAGGTACATCGCGAGGCCGCCCTTCTGGTAGTGGATGTAGCCCTGGTTCTCCACGCGCTCGAGCGGAAGCTCCTCGAGCAGCTCGCTGCCGCGGCTGCGCAGGTACCCGTCGAGCTCGTACTTCAGGAACCTGCGGATCTGCTCGGGCCCGTACATCCGCTCCATGACCATCAGCGCCGAGTACTGCGCCAGCGACTCGATGATCAGCGTGGCGCCCTGCTGCTGCGGCGCCATCACCTGGTGGGCCCACCACTGGTGGGCGATCTCGTGGGCCGTGACGTAGGTGACCATGTCGATCTTGTCGGGATCGGCGTAGTTGGCGATGAAGCCGATGCCCTCGGAGTACGGGATGGTGTTGGCGAACGACTGCGCAAAAGTCGCATAGGCCGGAAACTCGAGGATGCGCACCTGCCGGAACTGGTAGGGACTGAAATTCGTCGTGTAGTAGTCGAGCGAGGCCTTCATGGCCTTCGCCATGCGCTCGAGGTTCCAGTCGTGCCCCGGGTGGTGGTAGATCGACAGCTCGACGTCGCGCCAGCGGTCGCGGTGCACTGCATAGCGCGCGGACTGGATCGAGAAGAAGTTCTGGATCGGCGACTCGCTGCGGTAACGCGCCGTGCGACGGCCGTTCGCCACGGTCTCGTACTCGCGGTATCCGGGCGCGATCGCCAGCTGGTCGGCCTCGGTCGAGACCGTGATGTCGGAATTCACCCAGTCGCTGTCGCGGCGGAGCATGTTGTACATCCGCGCCGACCCGTCCTCGAGCGTGGGCATCCGCCGCTCCGGCGGCAGGCCGTACTTGCGGCGCTTCGCGCGGTCCACCAGCAGGCCGTCGCGCGACATGCCGAGCATCGGCGCGATCTCCATGTTGTCGACGAAGGTGCCGTTGTCGACGACCCGGCTCTCGTTGCCGGAGTTGCGGAAGCCGCGCTGGGCGCGCACCGACTCGAAGCGGATCCCGTGACGCGCGCCGGGCGCGAGCGGCCGGTCGTAGCGGTAGATGCGGTAGTTGAAATCGCCGTAGTCCTTCTCGAGGCGGGCGCCGTCGACGACGAGCGACTTCATGTCCAGTTCCGGCGCCCAGCGGACGTGCACGACGGCGAGCGGCGCGCCCGTGCGGTTCTCGACCCGGTAGGCACCGCGCGTGACCAGCCGCGGCTCGCGCGGGTGGATCTCGACGTCGAGCGTGACGTCGGTGATGCGCGGCTGCGGCAGGGTCTCGTAGCCGATCAGCGCCTTCTCGTAGTCGGCCTGGCGGCGCTCGACCGCGTCGCGGCTCTCGTAGCGGTTGAGCACGTTCGTGTTGTAGAAGATCCAGCCGCCCAGCGCCGCCATTGCGACCACGGCGAACCCCGCGATCACGCCCGGCGCGCCGGCGAGGCGCCCCGGGGCGCGCCGCAGCCTGAGGCCCAGCGATGCGATGGTGCCGCGCTGCCACAGTGCGTAGGCGAACACGGCAAGCAGCAGCGCAGCGGCGCTCCAGTAGGCGTCGAACCAGGCCGCGTGGGCGGCGAAGTCACCGCGGCCGTTCATGTCCGAGAGCGGCACGTCGGGCGCCGAACCGTAGCGGTAGAGCCCGTGATCGAGACCCAGCGGCCCCAGCGCGATCCGCGACACGAGGTAGCCGAGCATCAGCATCCAGCCGACGGCCTTGTTCGGGGCCAGCACGTGCATGAACACGGCGAGCACGGCGTAGTGAGTCACCGTCACGGTGAGCGGCAGCACGTACCAGAGCAGGTAGCGCCCGAACTCGAACTGCGTGTAGCCCTTCAGGGCCTGGACCGCCACGGCCGCGAGCGTGCTTGCGAGCAGCGTCGCGAACAGCACCAGCGTGAGCGCGACGAGCTTGGGGACCAGGAATGCCCAGTCGGGCGCCGGCGTGGCGTCGACGATCTCGTGCATGCGGCGGTCGCGGTCGCGCCACACCAGTTCGCCGCCGAAGAAGATCGCGATGACCAGCGGGATGATCGCAAAGGCGCCTTCCAGCGCACCGATCATGACCCGCGTGACGGGGTGGATGGTGTTGCCGTACAGCTCGTCGGCGAACCAGAGGCTGCCACTGGCGTTGAAGACGCCGATGGCCAGCAGCACGAAGAAGGCCGGATGCCGCAGCGAGGCGGCGACGTCGAATCGCGTCAGCGCGGTGAGCTGCGCCCAGCCGGCCGCGCGCGGCGCCGCGCCCGCGCGAGCCGACCCGCGCAGGGTCGCAGGCGCCGCCGCCGCCACGCCCGACACCGGCGTGGGCGGTGCCGCGACGCCCGGCAGCGCCGTCGCGCCGCCG
>JBIIDW010000437.1:0-3053 GCA_044238215.1 Steroidobacteraceae bacterium | reverse complement strand
GCGAGACGCCGGTGGCCTGATGCGGGAGAAACGCCCCTATCTCGCCTTTTTCCGGGCCGGACCGACCACGGTGCACCGCCGGCTGATGCGCGAGGACCCCGGCCGCAACTGGGACTGCGCCGTCAACTGGTGGTCGGAGCCCGGGTGGTCGGGCGAGCCGCCCCTCGAGGACATCCGCTTCGACGGCGGCGACAACAAACTCGAGGGCTTCGCCCGCTTCTTCGAGGAGGCCTGGCAACCCGACTGGGACTACCGCTACGTGCTGGTGGCCGACGACGACGTGCTGTTCCGCCCCGGCGAGCTCTCGCGCTTCTTCGAGATCTGCGACCGCCGCGGCCTCTACCTGAGCCAGCCGGCGCTGCGCTGGGGTACCAACTCCAATCACGTGGTCACCGTCTGGAACCCGCTGAGCCGCGTCCGCCGGGTGAACTTCGTCGAGGTGATGGCGCCGTGCTTCTCGGCCGCGGCGCTGCGCGAACTGCTGCCGACCTTCCGCGACTCGCGCAGCACGCTCGGCACCGACCTCGCCTGGGCGGCGCTGCTGCGCGGGCGCGACGCGATCCACGTCGTCGACGCGGTGCGCGTCGAGCACGTGCGCAAGGTCGACTGGGAGAACGGTGCCTGGTACCGCCGCATGAGCGCGCTCGGCGTGGACCCCTCCGCCGAGAGCGAGGCTGCCAAGGCGCGCTACGGCGACATCGGCCGCGCCCGCACCCGGCTCGGCGGACACGAGGGACGCCTGCCGGTCGGCCGCGCCGCCTCCAGCCTGCTGGTGCAGGCAGCCGACGCCCTGATCGTCGCCGGCAGCGCGACGCGCGACGCGCTGTGGCGCACCGCGAGGCGCCTGCGCGGCCGGCCCGTGCCGCGCGGCCCGGGCCGCGGCACGCCGCCGCCGCGACCCTAGCTGCGCTGCGGCGCGGGCTTCGGGAAACGGTCGAGCGTGCGCAGCTGCGGGAACAGCCAGAGGTAGGCCGCCACCACGCCCAGACAGGCCGCGCCGCCGACGACCACCGCCGGTACCGTTCCCCACCACTTCGCGGTCAGCCCCGACTCGAACTCGCCGAGTTCGTTGGAGGCGCCGATGAACATGGCGTTGACCGCGCTGACGCGGCCGCGGATCGCATCCGGGGTCTCGAGCTGCACCAGCAGGTGCCGCACGAACACGCTGACCATGTCGCCGACGCCGAGCAGGAACAGCGCGCCGACGGACAGCAGGAACGAGGTCGACAGCCCGAAGACGACGGTCGATACGCCGAACAGCGCGACGCCGCCGAACATCCAACGGCCGGCGTGGCGCTCGATCGGCCGCTGCGCCAGCCACAGCGCCGTCAGCGCCGCACCCGCACCTGGCGCCGTTCTGAGCACCCCCAGCCCGACGGGACCGACGTGCAGGATGTCGGCCGCAAACACCGGCAGCAGCGCGGTGGCGCCGCCGAACAGCACGGCAAACAGGTCGAGCGAGATCGCGCCCAGCACCGGCTTGCGCTGCAGCACGAAACGCAGCCCGTCGAAGACCTCGTTCAGCGACGGCGGCTGGTCGGAGCGCGGCGCGCGCACCGGGCGCACGCTGCCGATCAGCAGCACGGTGAGCAGCAGGCAGCACGCCGCCACGGCGTAGACCAGCAACGCCCCGTCGACGTCCAGCACCGATTCGCCCAGCGCGTAGAGCACGCCGCCGACCGACGGGCCGACGATCACCGCGGACTGGAACAGCGACGAGTTGAGCGCAACCGCCGACGGGAACACGTCGCCCGGCACGAGGTTGACGACCATCGCCTGGCCCGAAGGCATCCAGAACGCACGGCCGGCGCCGAACAGCGCCATCGCCAGGAAGACCCACAGCACCTCGCGGCTGCCCGACAGCGTGAAGGCGATCAGCATCAGCGCGCAGACCACCTCGACGCCGTAGGCGGCGACCATCACGAGCCGGCGGTCGGCGCGGTCGGCAACCTGTCCGCCCGGCAGCACCAGTGCGAAGAACGGCAGGAACTGCGCGAGGCCGACGAGGCCCAGGTCGAGCGGATCGCGCGTGATCGAATAGACCTGCCAGCCCACCGCGACGCCCAGCATCTGCCACGAGATGGTCGCGAGGAAGCGGCCCAGGGCGTAGTGGCGGAAATCCCGGTGGCGCAGGGCGGCGCGCACGCCGACGGAAGCATTGGACACGGGGGGCCTTCAGGGTCCGGGGCGCGGATCAGAACACCGCGCCGCGAGCAGGCGCAACATCTCCCGGCGGATCAACCCGCTGGCCGGCCGGATCGCCAGCCAGTAGGCGCGCATGCGCCAGCGCGCCGCCGCGTCGTTGCAGGCGATGCGGGTCTCGGTGACGGCCAGGCAGCCCGACGGCCCCTCGGCCGCGAACTCGAACGCCCACGCCAGGCGCGCGCAGCCGGGGCTGCGATCGGTCGCGAAGTCGCCGGGGGCGAAACGGACGATGCCACCCCCGCCGCTCCAGAACCGGCCGATCGCACCGAACACCACGCCCCGGCCCGGAACCTCGTGCAGCCGCACGAACGCGCGATCGAGGAACTCGCCCAGCAGCCCTGCGCGCAACGGCTCGCGCGAACCGAGGCTGCGCAAAGCGAACAGCGGACCGATGACCGGCGAGTCGGCGAGGTCGATGCCCGGCAGCGCCTCGAGTGCCCGCGCGGGCGCGGCGGCGATGCGGCGCGTGTGCCGCTCGCGGAATTCCCAGGCCGGCAGGCAGGCGTCGATCAGTTCCACGCGACCGACGCCGCCGGCGCTCAGGTCCTCGAGGCCTGGTAGATGCTCTCGATGGCCGCGTCGAGCGCGGCGTTGAATTCGGCGTCCGACTGCTGCGCGGAAAGGCCCTCGGTGAGCGCGCGCGAGAAACTCGCCACCATGCCGTGCTGGCGCGCGAGCTTGGCGTTCGCATCGTCGCGCGAGTAACCGCCCGACAGCGCCACCACCTTGAGCACGCGCGGGTGCTTGACGAAATCCGCATAGAGGTCGTCGACCTCCGGCAGCGTGAGCTTGAGCATGACGAGCTGGCCATCGGGCAGCGCGTCGAGCCCCGCCTTGATCGCGGACTT
>JBIIDW010000436.1:0-3054 GCA_044238215.1 Steroidobacteraceae bacterium | reverse complement strand
TCGCCGTCACCGGCCTGTCGCTGTCCGTCGGCCTGTCGATCCTGATCATCGGCCTGCCGTTCTTCCTGGCCTTCGTCGGCCTCGCGCGGGTGCTGTCGCTCGTCGAGGGGCGGCTGATCGAGGCGCAGACGGGCGAGCGCATGCCGCGCCGACCGCCGCACCCGGGCGCGCCGAAGGGCCTCTGGGCGCGCATCGGCGACATGCTGCGCGACCCGCGCACCTGGACCACGCTCGGCTACTTCGTGCTGATGCTGCCGCTCGGCGTCGCGTACTTCTCGATCGCGGTCATCGGCCTCGCGTTCGGCGCGAGCCTGCTGCTGGGCCCGCTGTGGGAGGGCCTGCGCGCGCTCGGCGTCGCGCTGCCCGAAGGCGGTGTGCACGTGAGCGTCGGCGACCCGGCGTGGCTGCAGGGGCTCGACTCGCCCGTCGGCCTCGTGGCGATGTTCGTCGCCGGCATCCTGCTGCTGACGGCGCTGATGCACCTGGCGCGCGCCGTCGGCCGGCTGCACGCGAGGCTCGCCAAGGCACTGCTGGTGGCGAGCGCGTAACATCGCGGCGCATGCCGCTGCCCGCACCGCCCGCAGAGCTCCCCCCGCCGCCACCGCCGACGGCCTGCCTCGCCGACGGCAGCGCCTACCTGCGCGCGCGCGTCCGCGGCGAATACGAGCTCGACGTCGCCTGGCGCGGCGACGAGCTGAGCTGCGAGGGCGGTCCCAGGCCCGATGGCGGCGGCCTGCGCGTCACGCTCGCCGGCCCGCAGCAGAAGGACGGCCGGAGGCTGCGGTTCGTGTTCGGGCTGGCCGGCGTGCGGGAGGGCCGCGACGGCGAGGCGCTGCCCACCAACCTCACGCTGATCTTCGAGGGCGAGCAGCGACTGTTCGCCACGCGCGGCGACGGCCGCTGCACCACCGACCGGCTGCGCCAGCAGCGCATCGGCGAACTCGGCGGGCCTGTGCGCAGCTGGAAGATCGAGGCCAGCGGCTTCTGCACCGGTCCCGCACAGACCCTCGACGGCAGCGCCCGCGTCGTCGTGACGCGCTTCGATTACGCTGCCCGAATCCGCATGGAGGACCCGGCCGATGATCCGCCCCCCTCTCCCGCCGCACGCTGAGCCCCGCTCGCGCCGCACCCGGCCGAGGAACGTCGCGCGCCCGCTCGTCGCGCTGCTGCTCGCCGCGCTGGTCGCGCAACACCCGGCGCCGGTCTCCGCACAGGCAGGGGCCGACCGGGCGCCGGCCGTGATGGACCTCGCCAGCTTCCCGCGCTCGGCGCTGACCCTGCACACCGCCGCCGGCCAGGGCCACGTGTTCCGCGTCTGGATCGCCGACACCCCCGAGCGCCAGCAGCAGGGGCTGATGTTCGTGCGCGATTTGCCGGCCGACGAGGGCATGCTGTTCGTGAACCGCCAGCCCCGCCCGTCAGGCATGTGGATGAAGAACACCTACATCGCGCTCGACATGCTGTTCATCGATCCGCGCGGGCGGATCGTGCGCATCTTCGAGCGCACCGTGCCGCACTCGCTCGAGGTGCTGGAGCACGACGGCCCGGTCAAGGCCGTGCTCGAACTGCGCGGCGGCGAGGTCCTGCGGCGCGGCATACGGATCGGCGACCGCGTCGATCACCCGGCCTTCCGCAACGGCCGGGGCGGCGGCGCGCTGTAGTTTCGCCACCACAGTGCCCGGCGGGGCATTTCGCGCCAGCGCGCGTTGTCGGGTATGATCCGCGCCACGCGCTCCGGGCGAGGCATGGGCCCGCGCCACAAGAACGCTGAAATAACGGGAGTCGATTACATGAAACAGGCCATTTCTGTCGCCCTGGCGGCTGGCGCCCTGACGCTCGCCTCCGCGGCCGGCGTCGCCGGCACCGACGCGGGCAGCTGGTACATCGCGCCGATGCTGCAGGGCGTGATCGTCGACGACGACCGCGCTGCCGACGACGGCATCGGCGTCTCGCTCGCGGTGGGCAAGGCGGTATCGGAGAAGTGGAACGTCGAGCTCGGGCTCAACGGCTCCAACCACGAGCTCGACCGCACCACCAACAAGCTGAAGCTCAACGCCTTCGACGTCAGCGCGCTGCGCGTCTTCAACCGCGACAAGGTGGTCAACCCCTACCTCATCGCCGGCCTCGGCCGCATCGAGTCGCGCTACCCGGCGACGGCCCGCGACGGGTCGCTCTACCTGAAGTACGGCGTCGGCGTCATGGCGGACATCGCCAAGAACACCCGCAACGGCACCAACCTGCAGCTGCGCGGCGAAGCGACCGGCCGGCGTTCCGACAGCGACCCGACCAACGTCACCGACTACCTGATCGGTATCGGCCTCGTGTACTCCTGGGGCGGCGCAATCGAGCGCGCGGCCCCGCCGCCGCCGCCCCCGCCCCCGCCCCCGCCCCCGCCGCCGCCCCCGGTGGACGGCGACGATGACGGCGACGGCGTGCCGAACAGCCGCGACAAGTGCCCGGGCACGCCCGCCGGCGCCAAGGTCGACAGCAACGGCTGCGAGTGCGGCGACGTGGTGCTGCGCGGCGTCACGTTCGTGACGAACTCCGCGGAGATCACCCCGCAGGGCCAGCTGCTGCTCGACTCCGCCGCCGCCGGCCTGCTGCGCCGCTCGGGCGTCAGGACCGAGATCCGCGGCCACACGGACGACGTCGGCTCCGACACCTACAACCTCGAGCTCTCCAAGCGCCGCGCGGAGGCCGTCAAGGCCTACCTGGTCGGCAAGGGCGTGGCCGAGGCCGACCTGTCGGCCGTGGGCCTGGGCGAGATGCAGCACATCGCGGGCAACGACACGCCCGATGGTCGCGAACAGAACCGCCGCGTCACGCTGCAGGTGCTGGGCGTGGTGTGCGAGGAGCGCGCGTCCGAGGACCTGATCCTGCGTGGCGTCACGTTCACCACGGGCTCGGCGAAGCTGACCGCGACCGACCGCCTCGTGCTCGACTCCGCCGTCACCTACCTGAAGGCCCGGCCGGGCTCTTCGGTCGAGGTCCGTGGCCACACCGACGACGTGGGCAACGACGCCGCCAACATGCGGCTGTCGCAGGCCCGCGCCG
>JBIIDW010000434.1:0-3083 GCA_044238215.1 Steroidobacteraceae bacterium | reverse complement strand
AGTTCATCTGGATCGAACTCGGGGGCGTGCACCCGACAAAGGGCGCAGAAGCTGGCATGGTGCGGAGGTGCGTCGAAAGGAATCTCGCGCGCCAAGTCGTAAACGGCCGCGTATCCGGACTGCGTGTGCCAAGCATTCAGAAGCGCACTCAATGCCTGGGCCCGGCGAGCGTAGTTCCGCGCAGCAAGCCCTTGCTGAGCAAGCCGAGAAACCACTTCCGTTTGGTTGAGTCCGGTGTACATGGCGACGCGCGCAGCAGACGGAGGACGGGCTTCCCCTGTTGTGATTCGTTCGGCCTCAAACTCGACTGAGGCTTGGGCAAATGCATCCAATATGTCCAACCCGCTCAGCCCATAGTGGCGCCCGATTCGCATCAGCGGCTTGAGTACCTCTTGGAAGGCAACCAAAAACGCTGCGCGCTCTGAGTCTTTCACGGTCAGCCGGACATATTTTCGGCCTTCAGATTACGACTCTTCTCGCGCTTATGTCAACGCGAGGTGTGACCGAAGTCACATCGATATGTCAAATCTTGCGCCGGTTCCCGTTTGCCACCGGATGCTGCGACCGGTGGCTCAGACGAGTCGCAGACCCCTAGGATCTCGCGTCCGGGTTGAAGAGCCGGCGATGCTCCAGGACGGCGTAGCGGTCGGTCATGCCCGCGACATAATCGCAGACGACCCTCGCCTTGGCGGTCTCGCCGCCGGCTTGGCCAGCCGCGGTTGCGGCGGCGCGGTGCTCATTGGGCAGCAGGTCGGTGTCCGCAAGGAGCACCTCGAAGAGTTCCCGCAGCACGCGGCGGGCCTTGGTGGTCATCCGCAGCACCCGGTAGTGGCGGTAGACCTTTTCACGCAGGAACTGCTTCAGTTCCAGGTGATCGCGGTGGACGGCTTCGCTCATCTGGATGAGCGGTGCCGGGAGCCGGCGAACGTCGTCGATGCTCGAAGGGCCGGCCTCTGCGATGCGGCGCTCGCTGTTCTGGATCACGTCTCGAACGATCAGGTCGATCATTCGCCGGATAGTCTCATGTATGAGACGCCGGGCCGGTGCGTTGGGATACTTGTCGCGGACGCTCCGGAACTCCCGGGCGAACAGGGGAACCTCGGCGACCTCATCCAGCGTGATCAGCCCGGCACGCAGCCCGTCGTCCACGTCGTGGTTGTTGTAGGCGATGGCGTCGGCCACGTTGGCAAGCTGCGCCTCGAGGCCGGGCTGCTCGCGGCGGATGAATCGCTCGCCGAGTTCGCCAAGCTGCCGCGCGTTCGCCAGCGAGCAGTGCTTGAGAATCCCCTCACGGGTCTCGAACGTCAGATTCAGGCCCGGGAACTCCGCGTAGCGCTCCTCGAGCTGCTCGACCACCCGCAGCGACTGGAGGTTGTGCTCGAAGCCCCCGTACTCCCTCATGCACTCGTTCAACGCGTCCTGCCCGGCGTGCCCGAAGGGGGTATGGCCGAGGTCGTGGGCCAGACAGATCGCCTCGGTGAGCGTCTCGTGCAGGCCCAGCGCCCTGGCGATGGTGCGGCCAATCTGCGCGACCTCGAGCGAATGCGTCACGCGGGTGCGATACAGGTCCCCTTCGTGGTTCACGAAGACCTGGGTCTTGTACGTCAGGCGTCGGAAGGCGTTCGCATGAATGATCCGGTCGCGGTCGCGCTGGAACTCCCCCCGGTACTCGGGGGGCGGTTCCGGGTGCCGACGGCCGCGGCTGGCGGCGTCGTGCGCGGCGTAGGGAGCAAGGCCCACAGCGGCGTGCGCGCTCACCCGAAATGCTCCTCGAGCGTGGCCGTGAGCGCCCGCTCCGGGTAGTCGGCAGCCACGAAGGCACCGCCGATTCCGCGCATCAGGATGAAGCGGATCCGGCCCGCCCTCGCCTTCTTGTCGATGCGCATGGCCTCCATCGCCGCAGCGCGCGTGACCTCGGCCCGCGCCTCGGTGCGAAGCCCGAGGCGCCGCAGCAGCGCCCCGACCCGCAGCGCGGCGGCGGGTTCCAGCAGGCCGGCCTCGCGTGACATCGTCGCGGCCATCTGCAGGCCGGCACCGACGGCCTCGCCGTGCAGCCAGGTTGCGTACTGCGTGACACTCTCGATCGCGTGGCCGAAGGTGTGACCGAGGTTCAGCAGCGCCCGGTCGCCCGTCTCGCGCTCGTCGCGCGCGACGATCGCAGCCTTGATCTCGCAGGACCGGCGGATCGCATGGGCGAGCGCGGCGGGATCGCGACCGAGCAGGGCCTCGGCGTGCGCGTCGATCCAGTCGAAGAAGGCCGCGTCGCAGATCATGCCGTACTTGACCACCTCGGCGAGCCCGGCGCGCAGTTCGCGGTCGGGAAGCGTGTCGAGCGTCGAGGTGTCGGCCACGACGGCCAGGGGCTGGTGGAAGGCGCCGATGAGGTTCTTGCCACCGGGATGGTTGACGCCCGTCTTGCCGCCGACCGACGAGTCGACCTGCGCGAGGAGGGTGGTCGGCACCTGGATGAAGTCGATGCCGCGCTGATAGGTGGCTGCGGCGAAGCCCGCCATGTCGCCGACGACGCCGCCGCCCAGCGCGATCACGAGGTCGTCGCGGCCGAGCCGGTTGGCGACCAGCACGTCGAGGATCCGGGAAAGCGTGGCCAGGGTCTTGTGGGGCTCGCCGTCAGGAACCACCACCTCGATGAGCTCGCGCCCGGCCAGCGCGGCCGCCAGCCTGGGGTAATAGAGCGGCGAGACGACCGTGTTGGTGATCACGGCGACCTTGCGCGCGCGCACCAGCGGCTGCAGCAGGTCGGCACGCTCGAGCAGCCCTGCGCCGATCAGGATGGGATAGGCGCGTGAACCGAGCTGGACGGTAAGTTGCTGCACGGGACGCCCAGTATACGGCGACACGCAGGCGCTCAGCCCGGCGGCAGTGGACCCAGTTCCCGCAGGATCTGCTCCGCCACGGCGCGGACACGGCTTCCGTCCGTACGCACCACGAGATCGGCCACGCCCCGGTACAGCGGGGCCCGGACCGCCATCAGTTCCGCGAGGCGGACCCCAGGGTTGCTGCCCGCGAGCAGCGGCCGACCCCTGGCGGCTCCGACCCGCTTCGCCAGCTGCTCGACCGAGGTC
>JBIIDW010000433.1:0-3086 GCA_044238215.1 Steroidobacteraceae bacterium | reverse complement strand
CGAAGCTGCCCTGCGGTACGCCCGACGCCCGCGCGGCGAGTTCCGCGCCGAGCGCGACCCCCGGCGGCACGACCGAGTGGTGCGCAGCGACGCGGCGGCCGCCGCGGTCGAACAGCCCGATCTCGGTCGCCGGGTTCTCGTCGAGGCGTGCCCACAACGCCTCGAAGTTCGCCGGGTCCAGCACGGCGACCCAGTGATGCGGCTGGCCGCGCAGGTCCAGCGGCCGGGCGACCAGCCAGGCACGGTTCCGGTCGCGGGCATTCGCTCCGGCGAGGTCGGCGAGGTCGGAGCCCGGCAGCACGTTGCCGTAGCGGATGCCGCCGACCCCCTGCGGCGCGGCGGCGTCGGGCACCACACCGGGGCGCAGCTCGATCCCCAGGTTCCGGTCCGCGGAACTCGCCAGCACGCGCCCGGCAGCGTCCACGAGCGACACGCTGCGGATCATGGGGTCGGCGGCGACGAGTGCCCGCAGCGCCGTGGGCGACGGCCGCTCGCCGCCGGGCAGACCCTGCAGCTGCGCGGCGACCGCGTCCAGCGCGCGCGAGGCCTGGTCCTCCAGCAACAGCGTGTCGACCTCGATCCGCGCCGCCAGCGCCTGCTCCGCATTGCGCTGCAGAGCGTGGATGCCGTTCAGCCAGGCACCCCAGATCACCAGCAGCGCCCCGACCAGCAGGCCGAGGAACAGCCGGCGGAAACGCCGCGGCTCGATCGGCAGGTCGAGGACTGGACTCCCTGCGGGCATGGACGACGGATTTCGACCCAGGATGAGTTACGGTAAACGAGGGGCCATGGTCCCGCCGTCCGCATTTGCCGTCCGTGACGTGCGCCGCGTTACGGTGAATGCGGCGGCGGCGGAAAGTGGCGCCGCCCTCGCTCAGACCGCTGGCGGACGCAACGGCTGTGTGGCTATTATGTGACACGCCACACAGTCGGGTTCCGGATGCCGCACATCGAGCTGCCCCGTCCAATCGTCGACTACTTCGCTTTCGCGGAACTCGAGCGCGCCGCCGACGGCCGCCGGTTCTCGATCACCCTGACCTACCTCGAAGGCGACCGCCTCGACCGCATCAACTGGTGGTGGCGCGTCAATGCGACCCAGGAGAAGCTGGTCGGCGAAGCCGGTGTCGCCAAGCTCCGGGCGGAGGCCACCGAACGCTTCCAGCGGCACGTCGAGCGCTGGCTGGAGAACACCCGGCAGCGGCTGACCGGCGACGGTCCGTTCCCGCAGCTCGAGGCGCTGCCCGCCGAGGCGCCGGCGCCGGCCCCGGTCGCCGGGGAGCAGCCGGCTACCGTGATCCAGCTGCCGCAGCGCGCGACCGGCACCGGCTGACGCCGGCAGCCGTCACGCGCCGCGTGCGCGACGGCGCATCCACCACTGCCACACCAGCAGGGCCGCCACGGCGGCCGCGCCGCCGGCCAGCATCGGATACTGCCGCTCCATGAACGCCGCGCCGAGGAACACCGTGCCGAATGCGTACGGAAACTCGGCGCACAGCAGCGCCAGCAGGTAGGTGCGGAACCGGTAGCGCAGCAGCCCGAAGAAATACCCGACCACGTCCGACGGGAAAGCCAGCTGCACCAGCAGCGCCGTGCCGAAGGAGGCGCCCGCGGGCACGCGCGCCTCGTAGCGCGCGATCTTCTCCGCCGACAGCAGCTTCTCGACCACCGGGCGGCCGAGACCCCTGCCCACGGAGTAGGTGACGAGACCGCCCAGCGCCCACCCGGCCCACAGCAGCAGGAAGCAGCCCGGCGCGCCCCAGGCCTCGATGCCCAGCGGCACCAGCAGCACGCTGGAGAAAAACATCAGCATGGCCGACATGGCCGACAGCAGCAGGAACATCAGCGCACCGCGCAACGGGTGCTCGGTCATCAGCCCGCTGGTGTAGTCGATGGCGGCCAGCAGCTGCGCGTGCGCGAACGCCGAGTTCGACAGCCACGTCGCGCCCGCCAGCACCGCCAGCAGCAGCAGCAGACGCAGCGGACTCGCGTGCGCGCCGGGCAGGTGCCAATGCCTCGGGCCCCGCTGCCTCACGGCGCCTTGCCCCTCACCACGTGAGATCGTCGGGGACGACGTAGTCCTTGTAGGGATCGTCGGCGTCGGCAGCGCCCGCGGCGCCCTGCGCGGTACCGGAAAGGTCGATGACGGCCTCCGGCACCCGCTCGCGGATGCGCGCGGCCGCCGCGGCCGGCAGCTGCTCGTAGCGGTCGCCGACGCGGACGATCAGCACCTCGCCGCTCAGCAGCTGTGCCCGTCGCCGCGCGTCGACCCGTACCCGGCGCACCTTGCCGCCGTCGACGAAGTTGAAGGACTCGTCCGAGTCGAGCGGAGGAAGGCGGTCGCGGTCGGCCCACTGGCGCACGAGGCCGAGCCGCGCCCGTGCCTCCGCGGACTCCTGCTGCCGGCGATTGAGTTCGCGGTCGCGCGCAGCCTTCTCCGCGCGGGCGCGCTCCGCCGCGGCCGCGGCGGGCGGGGGCCCCGCCGGCCGCGCGCCCTTGCCAGCGCCGCCGTCGCGGCGCGCCTGCTTCTGCTCGCGTTGCCGATCCTGGTCGGCGCGCTTGGCCTGCTGCTTGCTGCCGAGACCGGCGGCCAGGAGCTGATCGCGCAGGGACATGCTCATCGCGGGTGACCTCGAATCGGTGCCGGGCTGATCAGGAGTGCGGAGAGGATACGTCGAGCGGCTCCGGCCGTGGGCCGCCGCCCAGCGGTTCGGCGCCCGCCGGGCGCTCGATGTGGCGCCGCACCTTGCCGCGCTCGCCGAGGATCAGTTCGGCGATGCGCTGCCGGACACCCTGGTCGGCGAGGGTCGGACGCTCCTGGCGACGCAGGTAGTCGGTCCAGGTCGGACTCTCGAAGCGCTCGATCCAGGCCTCGGGATCGTCCAGGTCCTGCACGACGGACCAGCGGCGCGCGCCGTCGCGGCGGCGGATCCGGCCCAGTTCATTGACGGCCGAAACGAACTCCGCGGCGTTGGCCAGCGGCACGCGGTACTCGATCGTCGTGACGATCGGTCCGGAGGCGGGGTCGAGCTCCACCGGCGGTGGCGCGACCGCGCCGAAGGTGTGCGGGTCCAGCGAGCCCGGACGGG
>JBIIDW010000432.1:0-3092 GCA_044238215.1 Steroidobacteraceae bacterium | reverse complement strand
ACGGCAAGATCGGGCAGGTCACGTGGCGCGTCGGCTACTACACCAGCGAAGTGGACGACGTCGGCGCCGCGGCGCTGATCGAGCGGCGCCTGCCCCTGTCGGTCGACCCGACCGGCCAGGTGACCTATGGTCAGTTCGCGCCGTCGGCGACGCTGTCGAACTTCTTCGACGAGACCGACGCCATCTTCGGCTCGGTTGCGATCCCGTTCGGCGCGTGGACGCTGGAGGCGGAGGCGCGCCAGGCGGACGAGACCCGCAAGCAGCTGCCGCTGAACCGCACGGCCAAGTTCAAGGAAACGACGCCCCGCGTGAACCTGAAGTGGCAGCCGCGCGCCGGCTGGATGTTCTACGCCAGCGCGGCCAAGGGCACCAAGGCGGGCGGCTTCAACGGCATCACGGCCGACGTCGCCACCTTCGAGCCCGAGGAGAACACCACCTTCGAGATCGGCGGCAAGCAGTCGCTGCTCGAGGGCACGCTGCAGCTCAACTACGCGGTGTTCCTGATCGACTGGAAGGACCTGCAGCTCTCCGTGCCGGACACGATTCCGTCGCGCCCGGGCATCCAGGACGCCAACTACGTCGGCAACGTGTCGGGCGCGCAGGCGAAGGGCGCCGAGCTCGAGGCGATCTACCTCGTCAACGACAACCTGCGGCTCAACGCGGCGCTGTCGTACGTCGAGTCGACCTTCGACGACGACGTCATCGACACCACGTTCGGCCGGCTCTGCGAGACCAACGGCGCGGCCGCCTGCGTGTTCCTGCCCCGCTCGGCGTCGCTGCCCTTCGGCGGCTCGCCGATCGGTGGCAACGACCTGCCGCGCACGCCGCGTTCGAAGATCTCGCTCGGCGCCGAGTACACGGTGGCGGTGAGCGACTCGATGTCGCTGGCGTTCCGGGGTGACTACAACTACCAGAACAAGTACTACATCGAGAACCTGAACCTCGGCATCATCCCGGACCGCGGCCTGCTCAACGTGAGCGCGACCCTGTCGGGTGGCGACGGGGCGTGGAGCGCCAGCGCCTGGGCGCGCAACGCGCTCGACGAGGTCTACGTCTCGAGCTCGTTCGCGGTGTCGGTGACCAACGGCTATGCCCCCGCGCTCGGCGAGGGCCGCACGATGGGTGTGACGCTGCGCTACAACTTCTGAGGGGAAGCGGGTCGGCGCCGCTCGGGGGGGTGGCGCCGTACCCGGGCTGCGGCGCGGGCTGGGACGGGGAGCTAGTGCGCCTCGTCCCAGTTCGCGCCGGTGCCGACCTCGATCCGCAGCGGCACCCTGAGTTCGTCGGCGCCCGCCGCCGCCATCAGCGACCGCACGGCGCCGGCGACCCGCTCGACGGCGTCCTGCCGCACCTCGAGCACCAGCTCGTCGTGCACCTGCATGATCAGCCGCGCCGCTTCCGGCGCCTCGCGGCGGCACCAGTCGTCGACCGCGATCATCGCCAGCTTGATGATGTCGGCTGCCGTGCCCTGCATCGGCGCATTGATGGCGCTGCGCTCGGCGTACTGCTGCAGCGCACGGTTGCGCGAGCGGATGTCGGGCAGGTACAGCCGGCGCCCGAACACGGTCTCGACCCAGCCGGTCTCGCGGGCGCGGGCGCGGGTGGAGTCCATGTACCGCTTCACGCCCGGGTAGCGCTCGAAGTAGAGATCGACGTAGCGTTGCGCGGCGCCACGCTCGACGCCGAGCTGGCGTGCCAGGCCGAACGCGGACATGCCGTAGATGAGTCCGAAATTGATGGCCTTGGCCGAGCGCCGCTGGTCCGCGGTGACCGCCTCGGGCGGCACGCCGAAGACCTCGGCGGCGGTGGCCTGGTGCACGTCGCGCTCCTCGGCGAACGCGCGCAGCAGCCCCTCGTCGCCTGACAGGTGGGCCATGATCCGCAGCTCGATCTGCGAGTAGTCCGCGGCCACCAGCAGGTGACCCGGTGGCGCGACGAAGGCCTGGCGGATGCGCCGGCCCTCGGGCGTGCGGATCGGGATGTTCTGCAGGTTGGGGTCGGTCGACGACAGCCGGCCGGTCTGCGCCACGGCCTGGTGGTATGAGGTGTGCACGCGGCCGGTGCGCGGGTTCACCTGCTCGGGCAGCTTTTCCGTGTAGGTGCTGCGCAGCTTGGCGATGCCGCGGTACTCGAGGATCAGCCGAGGCAGCGGATGCGCGTCGGCGAGCTCCTCCAGCACGTCCTCGGCGGTGGACGGCTGGCCCGTCGGCGTGCGCCGCAGCACGGGGATCTGCGCCTTCTCGTAGAGGATGACCTGCAGCTGCTTCGGCGAATCGAGGTTGAACGGCTGGCCCGCCGCGCGGTGGGCCTCCTCCTGCAGCTCCAGCGCCCGCCGCGCCAGCTCGCCGCTCTGCGCGCGCAGCATCTCCCGGTCGACCAGGACGCCGCGACGCTCCATGCGCTGCAGCACCGGCACCAGCGGCTGCTCGAAGCGCTCGTAGAGTCGCTTCAGCAGCGGTTCGTGCCCGATCGCGGGCCACAGCGTGCGGTGCAGGCGCAGGGTCACGTCCGCGTCCTCGGCGGCGTACTCGGCCGCGCGCTCCACGGGCACCTGTGAGAACGGGATCTGCTTCGCGCCCTTGCCGGCGACGTCCTCGTAGGAAATCGTCTCGATGCCGAGGTAACGCCGCGCCACCGAGTCCATGTCGTGGCGGGCCGCCACGCTGTTCCAGACGTACGACTCGAGCATCGTGTCGTAGCGCATGCCATCGAGCGCGATGCCGTGGTTGGCGAGCACGTGGGCGTCGTACTTGAGATGGTGGCCGAGCTTGCCGCGCGCCGGATCCTCCAGCAGCGGCTTCAGCGCCGCGAGCACCTCGTCGCGCGGCAGCTGGTCCGGGGCGCCGGCGTAGTCGTGGCCGAGCGGTACGTAGGCCGCGCGGCCCGGCTCGATGCAGAACGACACGCCGACCACCTGGGCCTGCATGTAGTCGAGACTGGTGGTCTCGGTGTCGACGGCGAACAGCTCTGCGGCAGCCAGCGCTTCGAGCCAGCGCGCCAGGGCCTCCCGGTCGACGACGGTCTCGTACTCGCGCGGCGCGGCGGCGGTCGCGGGATCAGGCTCCGGGCGCCCGCCGGGGCCCGCGTCCGCG
>JBIIDW010000431.1:0-3093 GCA_044238215.1 Steroidobacteraceae bacterium | reverse complement strand
GGCTGCCGCTGCTCGACTACACCCCGCGGCGGATGGCGCACCCGCAGATGGAGCTGGTGCTGGACGGCGCGCCGATCGCCCGCGAGGCCTGGCCTGGCCATCCGCGCAATCCGTTCCAGGGGGCCTGGCGCGAGCGCATGCCCTGGGAGGTATCGGGCGGCCTGATCGCGCAGAACAATCCGCTGTCGGCGCCCGAGGAGTGGCTGGACCCGAAGCACGCCGCGATCGACCAGTCGATCTTCGAATGGGCACGTGCGCACGGGATGGAGGAGCGCGCGATCGACCTCGCCCTCTCCACCAACCCGTACTTCGGGTCGTCGGCGCACGACGTCTCGGCGCTGATGTGCATGTTCAACGACAGCTTCACGCGCCAGCAGTTCGCGATCTCGAATTCGAGCTACTCGATACTCGGCGGCAACGGCAAGCTGACGGCGGCGATGACCGCCGCCCTGCGCGAACCGCCGCAGCTCGGCCGGCAGGTCGTCGCGATCCATCTCGACGCGGACGCCGCCACCGCCACCTGCGCCGACGGCACGCGCCATCGCGCGCGGCGCATGGTCTGCTCCCTGCCGTTCTCGGTGCTCCGCCACGTGCGAGTGACGCCGTCGCTGGAGGGTCCGAAGTCGCTCGCGGTCAAGACGCTGCCCTACATGCTCAACACGCTGTTCTTCATGGTGCCGAAGCGTCGCTACTGGGAAGACGACGGCCGCCCGCCGACCATGTGGACCGACGCAGGTTGCGGCACCGTGTCGGCGCAGCGCTTCGGCGACGATCCGGACGAGGTCACCGCGATCGTCGCGAATCCGCGGGGCATCTCTGCTGACTATCTGGACCGACTGCCACCCGAGGAGGCGGCACGCGTCGTCGTCGCGGAGATCGAGCGGCTGCGCCCCGCCGCGCGCGGCGCGCTGGAGGTCACCGCAATGCATTCCTGGGCCAACGATCCCTTCGCTCGGGGCGACTGGGCGATTTACGGGCCGGGGCAGGTCAATGCGTTCGGGCGGTCGATGACCGCTCCCAGGGGTACGCTGCACTTCTGCGGCGAGCACACCTCACGCGCCAACCGCGGCATGGAGGGCGCGCTCGAATCAGGGGAGCGCGTGGCGCTGGAGGTCATCGAGACGCTGTAGGCAGCGCTCCGGCGGAGAGGGGACGCGGACGCCCGGAAACGAAGGTCTGCCTGACCTCACCGTTGGCGACCCGTTCCTGGTATCGGCCACCCGTGTAGCGCGCCACGGTCCGGCGCCAGAAACTCACCGCGGCGGCATTGCGCAGGGACTCCTGGATCTCCCAGCGGCCCGCAAAGCGATCGAGGATCAGGGGCACGGCGGTCCTGCCGATGCCGCGGCGGCGATGCGGCCGTGCGATGAAGAACTCGGCCATCCGGTAGTCCACGGCGCGGGAGCCGGCAAAAGTGCCGGCTGCAGCCCCCCTCGACACCATCGCGAAACCCGTCGACTGCCCATCGGCCTGGATCAGCAGGATCTGGGCGGAGCGGTCGGCGAACCAGCGGGCGACCTGGTCCGACCCCGTGTGCCCGACCTCGCCAAGCACCGGGAAGTGCCCCGTGCCGTCGGGCGCGAGATCGTCGAGGTAGTCGCGATAGTTCGCCTCCAGCCAGCGGCGGCCGGAGGGTTCTCCGCGCGCATCCTTGAGGCTCACGGCCACTTGCAGCACCCCACGCCGCATGGGCCCCCGGAAATGAAACAGGCCCGGGAAGGTGGAGCGACCACCCTGCCCGGGCCTGCGTCGAGCCGAAGGCTCGTCAGAAGTAAGTACCCGTGAAGGGTATTACTTCGCCGGCTCGGCGGCCGGAGCAGCAACGGCAGCGGCAGCGTCCGTGGCGGCAGCGCCAGCGGCGGCGGCGGCGTCCGTGGCGGCAGCGCCGGCAGCAGCGGCAGCGTCCGTGGCGGCAGCGGCAGCGTCCGTGGCAACCGTGGCAGCGGCGTCAGTCGCGGCAGCGGCGGCGTCCGTGGCGGCAGCGGCAGCGTCCGTGGCGGCGGCAGCGGCCTCGGCGGCCGGAGCGGCAGCCTCTTCCTTCTTGGCGCAGGCGGTCAGCGCGAGGGCGGCCAGGACGGCGGCCAGAGCGAGCTTGGTCTTCATTTTTGGTTACCCCAGTTTTGAGAGAAGTTATGGATCAAACAATCTAGCTAGCTTGTCTGGCGATCGAAATCGCGGGCGCAGTGTAGGGCCTTCGTCCGGCGCTGCAAACGTCGCCAGATGGCTACACCCCGTCCGGGCTCCGGGGGACATCCTGCGGTGCCCGTCCTAGAATCGGTATTGCGCCGGCATGCCACGCCCGGCGCGTTTCATCCCGGAGATCCCCTTGAGCGCAACTACCCTCGCCGCCCTGTACCCCGCCCACCTCGACGAAATGCAGCGACGCACCGCCAGGGCGCTGGAGACGAGCGGCTTCGACGCGCTGCTGCTGCACTCTGGCGAGCCGCCGCTGATCTTCCTCGACGATCACCACCTGCCCTATCGCGCCCACGCGCCGTTCAAGCTGTGGGCACCGCTGCTGGATGCGCCGGACAGCTTCATCCTGGTCGTCCCGGGTCAGCGTCCCCGGCTGGTGTTCCACGAGCCCACGGATTTCTGGTACCGGCCGGCGGCGATCCCCGATTCCTACTGGCCCGCCGCGTTCGACATCGCCACCGTGCACTCCCGAGCGGGGGCCCGCAAGGCGCTGCCCGCGGACCTGGGACGGGTGGCATACATCGGGCAGCCCTTTCCCGAACTGCTGTCCTGGGGGGTGGCCGCCATCAACCCGGAGCACCTGCTGACGCGCCTGGACTTCGCGCGCGCCCGCAAGACAGCATACGAAATCGAGTGCCTGCGCGAAGCCAACCGCATCGGCGCGCGCGGGCACCTCGCCGCCGAACGGGCTTTCCGGTCCGGCGGCAGCGAGTACGAGATCCACCAGGCCTTCGCGGCGGCATGCGGACAGCGCGAGCAGGAACTGCCCTACAACGCGATCGTCGGCCTCAACGAGTCGGCCGCGGTGCTGCACTACCAGGTGCTGCAGAGGCGTCCTCCGGCCGTGCCGCGTTCGCTGCTGCTCGACGCCGGCGCGAGCTTCGCGGGCTACGGCAG
>JBIIDW010000430.1:0-3096 GCA_044238215.1 Steroidobacteraceae bacterium | reverse complement strand
CGCCGGACTCGAGATCACCGCGCCGACCGGCGGCAGCGCCGCGAGCACCGCTGCGATGTCGGCCTCGGCCGACGCGGCGAGCGGCAGGTCGAGCCGACCGTAGCAGAGCCCGGGCGGCGCATCGACGACGGTGTGTCGTATCAGTACCAGTTCCAACCGGCCGCCCAGCCCAGGTAGAACGCCAGTTCGGTGAATTGCTGCGTCGCACCGAGCGCGTCGCCCGTATAGCCGCCGAGTCGGCGCTCGAACCAGCGCAGCAGCCACGTGCGCACGAGGATCGCGAGCGCGAGCCCCGCGATCACGCCAGGCAGCGAGGCGACCGCGCAGGCGGCCAGCGGCGGTATCACCCAGGCCGACGCGGCGACGAAGCCCCCTGTGGACAGCGACTGCGTCACCGGCTTGGCCCGGCTGCTCTCGTCGATGCGCACGTAGCGCGAGCGCCAGATCACGCTGGTCGCGAGCCAGCGCGAGGCCGCGTGCGCGGCGGGCAGCGCCAGCAGCGCCGGCACCAGTTCCAGGGACGCCAGCGACGCAACCTTGGTGCCCAGCACCAGCAGCAGCGCCAGCGTGCCGTAGCTGCCGATCCGGCTGTCCTTCATGATCTCCAGCGCGCGTTCGCGCGTGAAGCCGCCGCCAAGGCCGTCGATCGTGTCACCGAGCCCGTCCTCGTGGAACGCACCGGTCAGCACGATCGTGGTGCCGGTCGCGAGCAGCGCCGCCAGCACCGGGTTCCACACGATCGTGGCGATCGCGAAGACGGCGGCGGCAACCATGCCGACGCAGAGCCCGACGGCGGGGAAGTAGCGCGCCGAGCCGTCGAGCTGCTCCGCGCTGTGGCCGACCCAACCGGGCACCGGGACACGCGTGAAATACTGCACCGCGGTCAGGAACAGGCGCCACTCGCGTCGCAGCCGCCCGTCGCCGGCGAGCAGCGCGGGATCAGCCGACACGGGTGCTGACCGCCGCGGACTCGAAGCTCGCCATGTCGACCAAAAGCCGCGCGCTCGACTCGACCAGCGGCCACGCGAGCGCCGCGCCGCTGCCCTCGCCCAGTCGCAACCCGAGGTCGAGCAACGGCCGGGCGCCGAGCAGGTCGAGCAGCCGGCGGTGGGCGCTCTCGGCCGAGCAATGACTGTAGACGCAGCGATCGCCGATCCGCGGATCGACTCGCGAGGCGAGCAGCACGGCCACGGTCACGGTGAAGCCGTCGACGACCACCACGCAGGGACGCGACGCCGCCTCGAGAAGCGCACCGACGAGCATCGCGATCTCGAAACCGCCGAACTGCTCGAGCAGCTCGAGCGGCCCGAGCGCAGCGGGACAGCGGGACGCCGCCGCCGCCAGCAGCGCCCGCTTGCGCTCGAGCCCCGGGTCGTCGAGCCCGGAACCGCGGCCGACGCAGTCGGCGAGCGCCCAGCCCGTGAGCCGATGCAGCAACAGGGCGGCGGACGCGGTGTTGCCGATGCCCATTTCGCCGAGCAGCAGCGCATTGGCGTCGCTCCGGAGGCACTCCGCAGCGAGCTCGCGACCCGCGAGGATCGCGGCCTCTCGCTGCGCGGCCTGCATCGCCGGCATGAAGCGGAAGTCCTGCGTGCCGTCGCCGATCCGCCGCTCGAGCAGTCGGGCACCGGCGGGTGTCACGCTCGCGGCACCCGCGGCGTCCGCAACGTCCGGCACGGCACGGCGAACGCCCGCGTCGACGACCGTCAGCGCGATGCCGTGCTGGCGGGCCAGCACGTTGATCGCCGCGCCGCCCTGCGCGTAGTTGCGCAGCATCTGGCGCGTGACCTCCGGCGGGTAGGCGCTGGCGCCGGCGGCCGCGATGCCGTGGTCGGCAGCGAACACCAGCAGATGCGGGTTGCGCAGGCGGGGGGTTGCGCTGCCGAGCGCCAGCCCGAGACGCACCGCCAGCGACTCGAGGGCGCCGAGCGAGCCCAGCGGCTTGGTGCGGGAGTCGACGCGCGACTGCAGCAGCCGCGCCAGCGCTTGCTCGCCGGCCCCGTCCATCAGCGTGCGACCCGTACCTCGCGCGCAGGCAGCGCCAGCCCGTGCAGCGCCAGCGTCGCCACGACCCACGTCGCCGCCACCAGCAGGTAGCCCGGCAGGTAGCCGACGACCGCGGCCGCGTAGGCGGACGCGGACATGCCTGCGTCGACCGGGCCGAAGGCGAGGAAGCCCGCGTTGGAAACCACGAACGCTGCAGACACAGCAAGCGCGAGCCGCGCGAGCGTGCCGGCCAGCGCCCGCCAGTGCCCGAGGCCCCAGGCCTTCGCGCCGGCCCGGCCCGCCCACCACAGCATGGCGTGGGCGGGCAGCAGGAACAGGTAGGCGACCGAGAAGCAGTCCGCGGGCGTTCCCAGCGCCACCGCGGCGAGGTCGACGAGCCACGCCAGCAGCAGGAAGCCGGCGAAGGCCCGCGCATCGCGCAGCAGCAGCCCGCCGAGGAAGAAAACGGCCCAAGAGGCGTCCGGCAGGCGGGACAGCTCGCCGAAATGACCGAGGCGCGTCACGAGCATCAGCAACGCCAGCAGCATGCCGGTGAGCAGCGCGGAAGACGCCGGGCGCGAGGGAGAAGCTTGCATCGATGTGACCTCAGCGCGCCTCGCCGGGCGCGCGGTAGCGAACGGAGAAGAGGATCTCGCGGCCCAGTGCCGGGTAGAGCCACGCGGTCTCGTAGCGACGGTCCGCGAGGTTGGCCACGCGCAGCTGCAGTTCGAGCGTGGAGGACGCACGCCACGAACCCGTGAGGTCGACCACCGCGTAGCTGCCGAGCCGCCGCGCGTTGGCGAGATCGTCGTAGCGACGCCCCGCAAACTGCACGCTGGCGGCGAGCCCGACTGCCGGACCGCTCCAGCCGAGCGTCGTGCGGCCCGAGACCCGCGGCCGACGCGCCAGCTCGTTGCCGCGCGTCGAGGTGGTGCCGCGATCGCGGGCATCGAGCAGCGTCAGGCTCTGCTCCAGCGTCCAGGGACCGCCGCGCCAGGCCAGCGAACCGTCCACGCCGCGCAGCGCGGCGCGCGTCAGGTTGGCCGGGAGGAAGGTCCGTGAATCGAAGGCGATCAGGTCGTCGACGTCGCTGGCGAATGCCGCCAGCGT
>JBIIDW010000019.1:0-11115 GCA_044238215.1 Steroidobacteraceae bacterium | reverse complement strand
ACCCGTTGACGGGTGCGATCGAGAGTGACGCCGACAGCCTCGCTGCGATCATCGAGGAACTGCGCAGCAGCCGCTACTCGGAGCGGCAGGGCCGCGTGATCGACCGCGACGGCGGGTCTTCGATGGAACTCAAGAAGCAGGAGGGCTACTTTTGAGCGAGCTTCCCGCGCTGCGCTTCCTGACCTGCGGATCGGTCGACGACGGCAAGTCGACGCTGATCGGCCGCCTGCTCTACGACACCGGGTCCGTGCCGACCGACCAGCTGGAGCAGCTCGAGTCGGATTCGCGCCGCGTCGGCACCCGCGGCGGTGCCACCGACTACGCGCTGCTGGTCGACGGGCTCGCGGCCGAGCGCGAGCAGGGCATCACGATCGACGTGGCCTACCGCTACTTCGAAACGCCGCGGCGCCGGTTCATCGTGGCCGATACCCCGGGCCACGAGCAGTACACCCGCAACATGGTCACCGGGGCGTCAAACGCCGACCTGGCGGTGATCCTCGTCGACGCGCGCAAGGGCCTCCTGATCCAGACGCGGCGGCATTCCTACATCGTCGCGCTGCTCGGCATCCGTCAGGTGCTGGTGGCGGTCAACAAGATGGACCTGGTCGGGCACGACGCCGCCACGTTCGAGCGTATCGCGGCAGACTATCGTGACCTGGCGTCGCGGCTCGGCCTCGCGCAGGTCACGGTGATCCCCGTGGCGGCCGTCGATGGCGACAACATTGCCACGCGTTCGGCGGCGATGCCGTGGTACACGGGGCCGACGCTGCTCGACGCGCTGGAGGTCGCCGAGGCCGGGCGCGACGAGGTCGCGCGGCCGTTCCGGATGCCCGTGCAGTACGTCAACCGGCCGAACCTGGACTTCCGCGCCTATCAGGGTCGCGTGGCGAGCGGCAGTGTCGCGGTGGGCGACGAGGTGACCGTGCTGCCGGGGGGGCAGCGCAGCCGCGTGGCCCGCATCGTCCACGCCGACGGCGACGTCGACCGCGTGGCCAGCCCGCTGTCGACGCAGCTGGTGCTGGCCGACGAGATCGACGTGGCGCGCGGCGACGTGATCGCCGCGACCGAAGCGCCGCCTGAGGTGGCCAACCAGTTCGAGGCGACCATCGTCTGGATGCACGGCGAGCCGCTGCTGCGCGGTCGCAGCTACCTCGTGAAGCTCGGCGGTTGCACGGCCACGGCCACCATCAGCCCGATCCGCTACCGGGTCGACGTCAACAGCCTCGAGCACATCGCGGCCGAGCGGCTCGAGCTCAACGAGATCGGCGTTTGCGAACTGGAGCTCGACCGTACGGTCGCCTTCGAGCCCTATTCGACGGACCGTACGCTGGGCGGGTTCCTGATCATCGACCGGCTGACGCTCGCCACCGTGGGTGCGGGCATGATCCGCTTCGCGCTGCGGCGGGCGCACAACCTGCACTGGCAGTCGCTGGAGATCGGCCGCGCCGCGCGCGCCGCGGCCAAGGGGCAGCGCGCCTGCGTCGTCTGGCTGACGGGCCTGTCGGGCGCCGGCAAGTCGACGATCGCGAACCTGGTCGAGAAGCAGCTCTTCGCGAGGGGGCGGCACACCTACCTTCTGGACGGCGACAACGTCCGCCACGGGCTCAACAAGGACCTCGGCTTCACCGCCGAGGACCGCGTCGAGAACATCCGGCGCGTGGCCGAGGTCAGCCGCTTGATGGTCGACGCCGGCCTGATCGTGCTGGTGTCGTTCATCTCGCCGTATCGCGCCGAGCGCCGCATGGCGCGCGAGCTGTTCGCCGACGGCGAGTTCATCGAGGTGTTCGTCGACACGCCGCTGGCGCTCGCCGAGTCGCGCGACGTCAAGGGGCTCTACGCCAAGGCGCGCCGCGGCGAGCTGCGCAACTTCACGGGCATCGATGCGCCTTACGAGGTGCCCGAGCGTCCCGAGATCCGCATCGACGGATCGGTGGAGGGCGCCGAGGCGGCCGCCCGGCGCATCGTCGGGCATCTCGAGGCGGGCGGCTACCTGGGCTGAACTGCGCGCGTGGGCTGGCGCGCGCCGCGCGCCGCAACACGGCCTTAACGATTCCGTCACAGCCATCGTCCAGCGTCGGCCCGGTTTCGCAACGCGATCCGGAGGCTGAACGATGAGATTCCTGAAGATCCTGTTTGCGTCGGCGCTGCTCTCGGCAACGGCGCTGGCCCACGATTCGACCGAGCACGGCCCCGAGCGCCGTACCCCAGCCGTCGCTGGCTGGTGGAAGGGCAATACCCATACGCACACCTGGTGGAGCGACGGCAACGCCCCGCCCGAGTCGGTGGCCGCGTGGTATCGCGGGCGGGGCTATCACTTCCTCGTCCTCAGTGACCACAACCGCATGCAGGAGGGCCAGCTCTGGTACCGAATCGACACCGACCAGAAACGCGAATCGCTGCGGCGTTACCTTCGGGATTTCGGTTCCGGTTGGGTTGAGTCCCGGGAGGCCGCCGGCGTCACCGAGGTCAAACTCAAGCCGCTGGACGAGTTCCGTACGCTGTTCGAGGAGCGCGACCGCTTCATCTTCATCCGCGGCATGGAGATCACCGACCGGCTCGAACAGCACCCGGTACACCTGAATGGCGTGAACCTCGAGAAGCCGATCGTCCCGCAGGGCGGCTCCAGCGTGCCCGAGATGCTGCAACGCAACGTCGACGCAGTAATCGAGCAGGGGCGCCGCAGCGGCCGGCCGATGTTCGCTCACGTCAATCACCCGAACTTCTTCCAGGCCGTCACGGCCGAGGACCTGGTTGCTCTCGACCATGCACCGGGCGACGGCTTCGTCGAGGTCTATAACGGGCACTCTGGCGTGCGCAACGACGGCGATGCCTTTCACCCCTCGACCGAGCGAATGTGGGACATCGTGCTGGCGAAGCGAATCGCCGAACGCGGCGCGGCGGTCATGTACGGCGTTGCCACCGACGACTCGCACGAGTACACGGAGTGGGGGCTTCGCAAGACCAATCCGGGGCGGGGCTGGGTAATGGTGCGGGCGTCGCGGCTGACGCCGGACACCATCACGGCGGCGATGAAGCGCGGCGATTTCTACAACAGCACCGGCGTGACGCTGCGATCGTTGCGCATGCAGGACGGGGTGATCGAGCTCGAGGTGGAGCGCGAGCGCGGCGTCGACTACACGATCGAGTTCGTCGGCACGCGGCGCAGCGTGCCGCTGGACCCCTCCCGGCCGCCCGCGACGGCGGCCGGCGCCGTCGGACGGCAGTCGCAGGCCTACGACGCGCGGATCGGCGAAGTGCTGCAGAGTGTGCGCGGCACCCGTGCGCGCTACGAGGCCAAGGGCGACGAGATCTACGTTCGCGCGCGGGTGATTTCCTCGCGCGTGCACCCGAATCCCTTCGCGCAGGGAGACCGCGAGATGGCCTGGACGCAGCCTCTGGCGATCGGTCCGGCCGTCAACGGCACGTAACTTTTCTGAAAGGCGATCGCCACGCTGCTGACGCGCCACGTTAACCCTTGCTTCGTCTAATGCGCGGGCGGGGCAGGAGCCGCGCTCCCGCCTGCGCATCCACAACAGCAATAGAGCAGGGCAGCAGCAATGAACTCAAGAAGCAATCGCACGCCGCGCGTGCTGGCGGCCGCGCTGGCGGTCTCCGCCACGGGCCTCGCCAGCGCGCAGGATGCCGCCGACGCCGCCTCGGCGGCCGCGGCCGACGGACTCGAGGAAGTGCGCATCGAGGGGCGTCGGTTCCGCACCGACGGCATGTCCACCACTGCCTACGAGGCCGCGAAGTTCGGCATCCAGGTGCAGCTGATCACCGCCGACGAGGTCGACACCGGGGGCTTCACCAATTTCGGCGAACTCGCGGCGGGCCTGATCCGGGGCGCCAACATCGGCTACTCGCCCGACGAGGGCGAGTTCACGATCCGCATCGACGGCGGATCGGACCGCGACACGCTGCTGCTGCTCGACGGTATCCCCACGTTCGACCGGGGCACCCCGCTGGAGGACCTGTGGGGCGCCACGGCGCTCGACCCGCGCATGATCGAGACGGTGGAGATCCTGCGCGGTGGCCAGAGCCTGTACTTCGGGGGCAACGGCGGCCTCGGCGTCGTCTCGGTCCGCTACAAGGAGCCCGGCGACGAGCTGAAGGGCGAGTTCGGTACCTACTGGGGCTCGTTCAAGACCCGCGAGGTTTACGGCAACGTCGCGTACCCGATCGACGAGGCAGGCAATCACAGCGTGATGTTCTACGGGCGCTCCTACGAGACGGACGCGCACGAGATCTTCAGCAGGTCCGCTTACAACGACGTCGTTCTGGAACTCGGCGGGCGTCACGACTTTCCGTACACCTACAACCTGGTGGGTGCGAAGTACCGGTGGCGGATCAACGACGTCACGACGCTCAAAGCGGGCATGGAGCTGGCGACGATCGACTTTCGGGACTCGTTCCCCAACGACCACATCTTCAACCTGAACTACACCGAGTACCCGAAGTACTCGGCGGCATTCACCACGGAGTTCAACGACTGGATCAGCCTCGAGGCGGAGGCGTTCTACCAGGCACCGACCCTGAAGAACTCCGAGGTCGATGCGCAGATCTGCCGCATCCCGCAGGGCGTGCGCAACCCGGCGACCGGCCGCCCGTTCACGCTCGCCTCGCAGTACGAGGCGTTCGCGGCCCGCAACAACCTGCCGATCGGCTGCGTCACCAACCCTGAGTCGAGCCCGAAGGCGGACCGCACGTCCCGCGTGGGCTTCTACACCGACGCGAGCGGCCGGATCCTGGGCACGCTCGAGAACCCGTTCCGGATCGGCGACGGCATGGGCTTCGTGATCCAGACCGCGGCGAGCTTCGGCACCGGCGTTCCGGTCAAGGGCTTCGGCGAGGGAACGCAGTTCAAGGCCGGCTACCGCGAGTACGGCGTCAATGCCCGGACCAAGCTGCGCTGGAACGACGCGCTCGAGTCGGTGATCGGCGTGCAGCAGGTGACCTCGCAGGACAACTCGGCTCCGGAATACGGGGTCTCGGACCAGAAGATCGAGTCGACGGGCGTCTACGCGGACCTGCGCGCGAACCTCGACTTCCTCGGCGGCACCTCACTGTCGATCGCGGGCCGGCAGGACTTCAACAACATCTTCGACGACTCGTTCATCTGGCGCGCGAGCGCCCGCCAGCAGTTCGGCGGGGGTGTCTACTTCCGGGGCAGCGCCGGAACGTCCTATGCGAACCCGCGGGCGCAGGAACTCGGGCTCTACGCGAACTCGGTGAACAACCCCTCGCTGAAGACCCAGGAGGTGGAGACCTTCGGCCTCGGGCTGGGCATCGACGGTGAGTTCCGCGGCGGTACGTTCAACGTCGAGGTCGGTTACTTCGACACGGAGATCAGCAACCTGTTCGGCAATGCGCAGATCCGCAACGTCTGCCCGGGTGTGGACCCGACCCAGGTGATCAACCCGAACATCATCACGCCGACGGAGTTCTGCGAGCGCTTCCCGACCAGCGGACTCTCCCCGCTCGACACCGCCACCTTCAACACCCGCGCAGTCCAGGACATCAAGGGCTACACGCTCGACGTCGCCTTCGACCTCGACAAGTGGACGCTCGACTTCAGCTTCACGCATCAGGAGTCGCTCGAGCCGAACCCGGTCTTCGGCCTGACGGCAGTGCGGGCCAACACCGGGCAGGCGCTGACGTCGGTGGTGCCCGGCAAGGCCGGGTCCGACCCGTTCCGCCAGTCGGGCGAGCGCCCCGAGTGGATGGCGTCGGCGCTGCTGACGTGGACGCCCAGCGACCGCTGGATCGTGTCGCTGAACCCGCGCTGGCAGGGCCCGGAGTTCCTGTATGTGCAGAACAACGCCGCGCGCCTGGTCGATGCGGCCGGCAACCGCACGAACCCGGACGTCAACTTCGGCGATTACTTCGTGCTCAACGCGTCGGTCCAGCACTTCATGGGCAAGGACCGGCAGCACCGCCTGATGCTGCGCGTCGTCAATCTCACGGACGAGGACTACTGGGAGCGCGGCGGCGCCACGGACCGCGCGTTCTCGCGCGCGGGCGTGCGCGGCGAGATCGGGCCGACCAATCCGAACTACTTCTACACCTACGGCTGGAACGGCAAGCCGCTGTCTTACTACCTCCAGTACGAGTACAACTTCTGAGGGCGCCGCCATGGATCGTCGGTTCTTCATGATGGCAGGGGCGGGCGTGCTGGTCAGCGCGCCCGCCCTCGGGGCCGGGCAGCGGAGCAACCCGTTCACGCTCGGTGTCGCCTCCGGCTGCCCGCGGCCGGACGGCGTGGTGATCTGGACTCGGCTCGCGCCCGAACCGCTCAACGGCGGCGGCATGCCGGCGGGCGTCGCGCTCGTCCGTTACCGGGTCTGCGCCGACGCGCAGATGCGCAGGACGGTGCGCGACGGTGTATTCGAGGCGACGGATGAATTCGGGTACTCGGTCCACGTGCGCCTGCGCGGTCTCGAGCCGGGCCGCGAGTACTGGTACCAGTTCCAGCACGGCGAAGACGCCAGCCCGGTCGGACGCACCCGCACCGCCGACCCTGCAGCCTCCGCCACGAAGCTCGCGCTGGCCAGCTGTAATTCCTTCGAGTCGGGATACTTCGCGGCCTACGGCGACATGGCGCAGTGGGCGCCGGACTGCGTCATCCACGTGGGTGACTACATCTACGAGGGCGGCCCGAGCCCGCTCGTGACGTCGCGCGTCGTCGACGGGCGCGAGCAGCGTTTCGCGAACGTGCGGCAGCACGACGGTCCCGAAATCGTCACTCTCCGGGACTACCGCAACCGCTACGCCCTGTATCGCAGCGATCCGCAACTGCAGGCGGCGCACGCGGCGAGCCCGTGGATCGTGGCCATGGACGACCACGAGATCGACAACAACTGGGCGGGCGACGTGCCGCAGGACCCGTGGGCGCAGACGACCCTCGAGTTCAAGGTCCGCAAGCTCGCTGCACTGCAGGCGTACTACGAGCACATGCCCCTGGAGGAGCCGCCGCGGTTGCAGGGTGTGGATGCCTACCTGCCCCTGTACGGCGCCTGGCGACTCGGCCCGGCGCTGGTGCACCTGCTCGACACGCGGCAACTGCGCTCCGACCAGGTGTGTGGCGACGGCTTCCCCGGCCAGGCTCCGTGCCGGGAGCTCCAGGATCCGACGCTGACGATGACCGGCGCGGCGCAGGAGCGGTGGCTGCTCGACTCGCTGCGCGCGTCGAACGCGCCGTTCAACGTGATCGCGTCGCAGACCTGGTTCGCGCCCTACCGCTACAACGCGCCGGGCGAGGCAGCCCGCATCAACACGGACCAGTGGGATGGCTATCCGCTGCAGCGCCAGAGGATCATCGACGCGCTGGCGGCTGGAGTGTCGAATCCGGTGGTGCTGAGTGGTGACTGGCACAGCGCGGCGGCCATGCGCATCCACGCCGATCCGTGGGACCCGAACTCGCGACGGGTTGGCCACAACTTCTGCGGCACCTCGATCTCCTCGCACTGCCCGTGGGCGCCGGCGCTCGCGGCGGCGAAGGGCTGGAATCCGCACGTCGACCACGTCGACGGGAACCGGCGCGGCTATCTTCGGTTCGACGTGGACGGGCGCGACTGGCGCACGGATTTCCGGGTGGTCGACGATCCGGGGCGCGCCGACTCGGCGGTGCGCAGTGACCGGGTGATCCGCACGCGCGACCTCTAGCGGGTATCCTCCGGCAGCGCGCCGCGTGGCCGCTGCCGGAGACCCCGATGAGATTCTCGCGCCTGACCGATCGACTCGCCGGCCTCGGCTCCGAGAAGTGGGCGGTGCACGTCGCTGCCCGCGGCCGTGCGCAGCGCGGCGAGCCCGTGATCATGCTGTCGATCGGCGAGCCGGACCTGCCGCCGGACGTCGCGGTGCTCGACGCCGCGATCGGCGCGCTGCGCCGCGGCCGCAGCCGGTACGCCAGCGGCCGCGGCGAGGCCGTGGTGCTGGATGCCATCGCCCGCCGCTACACGCAACTGGCGGGCCGGCAGGTGACGCCTGCGCAGTGCTGCTTCCTGCCCGGCACCCAGACCGCGCTGTTCGCCAGCATGCAGGCGCTGCTGGACGAGGGCGACGAGGTCGTCGTCGGCGATCCGTACTACGCCACCTACGAGGGCGTGGTCGCGGCGGCCGGTGGCCGGATCCGTCCGGTACCGACGCGTCCGGAGGACGGCTTTCACCTGCGCGCCGACGAACTGGAGCGGGCGATCACGCCGCGTACGCGCGCGCTGCTGCTGAACTCGCCGGGCAACCCTACCGGCGCGGTGCTCTCCCGCGACGAGATCGCCGCGATCGGCGAGGTCTGTCGGCGGCACGACCTGGCGATCGTCTCGGACGAGGTGTATGCGGAGCTGACCTTCGGTGTGCCGTTCGCCTCGCCGCTCGGTATCGAGGCGCTGCAGGACCGAGCGGTCGTGGTCTCGTCGATCTCGAAGTCCCACGCGCTGCCGGGCTTCCGCTGCGGCTGGGCGGTGGGGCCAGCGGATTTCGCGGAGCGCCTGCTCGCGATCTCCGAGGCGATGCTGTTCGGCTCGCAGCCCTTCCTGCAGGACGCGACCGCCATCGCCCTCGAAGTCGCGTCGGGTTCCGCCGCGACGATGGCCGCGTCCTACCAGCGTCGGGCCCACCTCGCGGTGGAGCGGCTTTCGCGCTCCCCTGTGCTGGCGACGCGGATGCCCGAGGGCGGGATGTTCGTGATGGTCGACGTGCGCGCGACCGGCCTGTCGGGCGAGGACTTCGCCTGGCGCCTGCTCGAGCGTCACGCCGTCGCGGTCATGCCCGGCGAGAGCTTCGGTGCGGGCGGCGCCGGACACCTGCGGCTTTCCCTGGCGATCGACGATGCGCTGCTGGCCGAGGCCTGCGACCGGATCGTCGCGTGCGCACGCAATGGCTGAGCTGCGCGACGCCCGGTGCGCGGCGCGAGCCCGCGTGACGCCGGCCCGGCGGCCCGGCCTTCTTGCTTCGCTGGCCGCCGCGTCCTGGCTCGCCGCGACGACCGGGCTCGCGGCGACCGCCGGTCACCCGTTCGACGTGGTCGAGGCCTCGATCCCGGCCATGCAGGCCGCGCTGCGCGACGGGCGCGTGAACTCGCGCGAACTCGTGCTGCAGTACTTCGCGCGCATCGCGGCGCACGAGGGACGGATCAATGCCGCGATCAGCCTGAATCCTCGTGCGCTCGCCGAGGCCGACGTGCTCGACGCCGAGCGATCCGCCGGCCGGTTGCGCGGTCCGCTGCACGGCATCCCGATCGCGATCAAGGACAACGTCGCCGTCGACGGCATGCCGACCACCGCCGGCACGCTGCGCTTCGCGAGCTTCTTCGCGCCCGCCGAGGCCACGCTGGCCGCGAACCTGCGCCGCGCCGGTGCCATCGTGATCGCCAAGACGGTACTCACGGAGATGGCGAACTGGATGGTGATCGGCATGCCGAACAACTACTCGTCGGTGGCCGGCTTCGCCTTCAACCCCTACGATCCGCGCCCGGAGCCGCGGCCGGGCCTGGCCGACGGGCGAGGCGTGCTACCGACGGGCAGTTCGTCGTCCGGTGCCGGCACCGCCGCGAGCTTCTGGGCGGCCAACGTCGGCACCGAGACCACGACGTCGATCATCGGGCCGGCCTCGGCGACGATGCTCGCGGCGATCAAGCCCACCGTGGGTCGCATCAGCCGGCACGGCATCGTCCCGGTTTCGCTCGACCAGGACACCGCGGGCCCCATGGCCCGCAGCGTGGAGGACGCCGCGATCCTGCTCGGCGCGATGGAAGGCGCCGCGCCCGACGCGAACGACGCCGCCACCGGGCGCTGCCCGCGGCCGATGGGTGGCGACTACCGGCCTTTCCTCGATCCCGCGGCCCTCCGCGGCGCGCGGATCGGCGTGCCGCGTGCCTGGTTCGTCGATCCGCTCGTGCTGCCGGGCGAGACCGCGCCGTCGGGAGGCGTGCCGCCCGACCAGCGCGCGCTGCTGGCCGAGGCGATCGGCGTGCTGCGCGCGCAGGGCGCCATCGTCGTCGATCCCGCCGATCCGCCCAGCGTCGTTGCCATCCGCGAGGAAGACAACGCGCTCACGCGCCCTTCGTGTTCGCAGGCCTTCGCGTTCAAGTCGGGCGACGCACGCTGCTCCGTGGTGCTCAAGTACGGCTTCAAGCGCGACTTCGAGGCCTGGCTCGCGGGGCTGGGCGCGCGTGCGCCGGTGCGCTCGCTGGGCGAGCTGCGGGCGTGGAACGTCGCCCACGCGCCGCTGGGTGCACTGCGTTACGGGCAGACCTCGATGGACATCTCCGACGAGCAGGCCCCGGCGCTGGCCGCCGACCGCGCGCGCTACGAGGCCGACCGCGCGCGCGAGCTGCGGCAGTCGCGCGAACAGGGCGTCGAGGCGGTCATTCGCCGGTATCGGCTGGACGCGCTGCTGTTTCTCGGCGGCCGCGGCAGCGCCTTCATGGCCAAGGGAGGCTATCCCTCCGTCACGGTGCCCTTCGGCCGGGTGGCCAACGGCGGTGGTTTTCCGCCGGGCTTCGAGCCGCGGCCGGCGCCGCTGGGAATGACCTTCGCCGGGCGCGACTGCAGCGAGCCGCGCCTGATCGGGCTCGCGCACGCCTTCGAGCAGGCCACCCGCCGCCGGATCCCGCCTCCGCCCTGAGCGCTACTGCGGCAGGCCTGCGAGGATGGCGTTCGGCAGCACGGCGTCGTCCCAGTCGGGGCGGATGGTGGCGCCGGTGCGAACGATCACGAGTCGCCGCGACGGCACCACGTAGACCCGGTGCCCGCCGCCACCGTCGAAGAACACGACGTCGTCGGCCAGGTAGGGCGCCGAGTGCGTGACGCACACGCCCGTGTTGCGGTTGTAGGCGCGCCTGCCGCCGTCGGGCGAGCCCAGCCAGGCCTGGAAGCCATAGTTCGGGTTCTTCGGCGACGGCGTGGTCATCGCGTCGATCCACGCGGCGGGCAGCACCTCGCGCTGGCCGAAGCGCCCGCGCCCGGCGATCATCACGCCGACGCGCAGCCAGTCGCGCGGCCGCGCGACGAAGTAGGAGTAGGCACGCGGCGTGCCCCCCGGCCGGTCCAGCCAGAGCCTGGCGTCCTTCGCGCCGAGCGGCTGCCAGAGGCACTGCGAGACGTGTTCGGCGTAGCGCTG
>JBIIDW010000429.1:0-3113 GCA_044238215.1 Steroidobacteraceae bacterium | reverse complement strand
CTGACCGGCCGCTGGGTGCTGGTCTCGCCCCACCGCAACGCGCGGCCCTGGCACGGTGCGGTGGCCGCGCCCACGGGCGCGCCCGCGCTGCGCCACGACCCGGGCTGCCACCTCTGCCCGGGCAACCTGCGGGCGAACGGCGAACGCAACCCCGACTACCGCTCGGTGCACGTGTTCGACAACGACTTCCCGGCGCTGCGCGCCGAGTCGCCGCCGACGCCGGGGCGGGAACCGGTGCCTGCGCCGGCGCCGGGCCTGTTCGCCAGCGAGCAGGTGCGTGGCCGGTGCCGGGTCGTCTGCTACTCGCCCGACCATGACCGCACGATGAGCAGGCTCGCGGAGGCCGAGATCCGCGCCGTGATCGACTGCTGGTGCCGGGAGTCGGCGGCGCTCGGCGCCGCGCACCGCTGGGTGCAGGTGTTCGAGAACAAGGGCGAGGCGATGGGCTGCTCCAACCCGCATCCGCACGGCCAGGTGTGGGCCTCGGATCACCTGCCAGGCGAGCCTGCGCTGGAAGACGTCCGGCAGCGCGAGTACCTCGAGCGGCACGGCACGCCGTTGCTGGCCGCCGTCGCCGCCGCCGAGGTCGGCGGCGAGCGCGAGGTGGTCGCCAACGCGCACTGGCTCGCCGTCGTGCCCTGGTGGGCCACGTGGCCGTTCGAGACGCTGCTGCTGCCGCGCTTCCCGGTGCGGCGCCTCGACGAGCTCGACGCCGACGCGCGCGACACGCTGGCTGCCGTGCTGCGCGCGCTGACGCGACGCTACGACGCGCTGTTCGGCTGCGACTTCCCGTACTCGATGGGCTGGCACGGCGCGCCTTACGGCGCCGCCGGGGCCGCCGCCGATGCCGCCGGCGCCGACGACGCGCACTGGACGCTGCACGCGCACTTCTACCCGCCGCTGCTGCGCTCGGCCACGGTGCGCAAGTTCATGGTCGGCTACGAGATGCTCGCCGAGGCGCAGCGCGACCTCACGCCCGAGCAGGCCGCGGCCCGCCTGCGCGACCTGGTGGTCGACTGAGCGTGCGGGCCATGGCCTCCCCCGACCTGGCCGCCGGGGCCCGCGCGCTGCTGCGGGAAGAGTTCGGCCGCGACCCGCTCGCCGGGTGCTTCGCGCCGGGGCGCGTCAACCTGATCGGCGAGCACACCGACTACAACGAAGGCTTCGTGCTGCCCGTCGCGCTCGCCTGCGGCACCGCCGTAGCCGTGGCGCCAAGATCCGACGGCGAGATCGTCGCCGTCAGCCGCGCCGACGGCGAACTGCGCCGCGAGCGCTTCGCGGCGTCCGGTGCGCCCGCGCCCGGGCCCCGCGGCTGGTGGGGCAACTACCTGCGCGGCATGGCCGCGGAGCTCCACGACGCCGGCGTCGGCCTGGCCGGCGCCGAACTCGCCATCGTCGGCGACGTGCCGCAAGGCGCGGGGCTCTCGTCCTCCGCGTCGCTGTCGGTCGCACTTGGCCGGGCGCTGCTGGCCGCCGCAGCGGCTGCGGGTCGACAGCCGCAGCCGCCGGACCCGACGCTCGCGCGCTGGGCGCAGTCGACGGAGCACCGCTACGCCGGCTGCCGCTGCGGGATCATGGACCAGATGGCGGCGGCGTGCGCCGCACCCGGCGAAGCGATCCTGCTCGACTGCCGCGACCTGCACGTCGAGCGCCTCGGGTTGCCGGAAGCCTGGGCGGTGCTGGTCGCCGACTCCGGGCTGCGCCGCGAGCTGGTCGCCGGCGAGTACAACCTGCGGCGCCAGCAGTGCGAGGACGCCGCGCGGCACTACGGCGTCGCGTCGCTGCGCGAGCTCGACCCCGCCCGCCTCGTGGCGGACCGGGCACGCCTTGCCGACGCGCCGTTCCGCCGCGCCCGCCACGTCGTCGCGGAGAATGCGCGGGTGAAGGATGCCGCCGCCGCGCTGGTCAACGACGACCCCGTCGCGTTCGGCCACGCGCTGCGCGCCTCGCACGCTTCGCTGCGCGACGATTTCGAGGTGACGGTCCCGCAGCTCGACGCGCTCGCGGATCACGCCAATGCGCTCATCGACCGCCACGCCGCAGGCCGCGGCGGCGCGCGCATGACGGGTGGCGGGTTCGGCGGCTGCATCGTCGCGGTCGTCGACGCCGCAGCGGCCGGGCGGGTCGCGCGGGGCCTCGAAGCCTTCACCGGACGCCCGCTGGTGGCGACGCTGGGCGGCGGGCTGGGCGGTGCACTCGACGCCGCAGATCTTTGACCGCTGGCATGCCGCGCAGGAGGTGGTGCCCGATGCCGCAGTTCGACTTCTCTTTCGACAGGTCGCGCCTCGACGTCGCGACGATCCACGCGTTCCTCGCGGGAACCTACTGGTCGCCAGGCATACCCCGCAGCACCGTGGAGCGCGCCATCGCGCACTCGATCTGCATCGGCTGCTACGCCGACGGGGCACAGGTCGGCTTCGCGCGCATGGTCACGGACCAGGCGACGTTCGCCTACCTCGCCGACGTGTTCGTGCTGCCTGAGCATCGCGGCCAGGGCCTGTCCACCCGAATGATCGAGACCCTGCTGTCGCACCCCGACCTGCAGGGCCTGCGGCGCATGCTGCTGGTCACGAGGGACGCGCACGGCCTCTACGCCCGGTTCGGCTTCAAGCCGCTGGCGGCACCCGACCGTTTCATGGAGCGGCACGACCCGGACGCGTACAGGTCCGCAGGCGCCGCATGAGGGTGTGAGGTCTTGACCTGACGATGAGGGCTGCGCATTAACCCCCCCCTCCCACACCGGCACCTCTCGCAAAGCAAGGCCTGCGTCGCAGTCAGACGGCCGGGGATTCGTAACCCCAGGACCATGGTTTCGTTGCACCCACATGCCGCGCAGCGTCCGCGCGCTGCCCCGACTGCTGGGCGCGCGTGCCGATGCCGGAGCGCAGTTGGCCAGCGACCTGCTGCCCAGGGCAGCGTTTACCCGGGGACTCATCGAACCCGGGCGCCGTGATGCCCTCGCAAAACGCGAGGAGTTGATGCACCTCCGCGAGGGTGACCCGCTCACCCGCACCGTCAGGATGCCGGCGCTCCGGGTGCAAGGTTGATCAACTGACGGACAGGGCCGTGCGCGGCATCGGCCCGAGCGATGCGGGCGCTTCGCCTGGCGCCAC
>JBIIDW010000427.1:0-3116 GCA_044238215.1 Steroidobacteraceae bacterium | reverse complement strand
CATGATGCCGAGCCGCTGCATGCGGTCGTTGGTCATCTCGACCGGCATCGTGAGGTAGGGCACGTTGAACAGCGTGAAGCCGAGCGAGTAGATCACCAGCACCGCGAGGCACATCGCGACGACGGCGCCGTCGGTGCCGAACAGGTGCTGCGAATACACCAGCGGCAGGGACAGACCGCAGACGACCGCGCCCACGAGCAGCCAGGGCCGGCGGCGGCCCCAGCGGGTCCGGGTGCGGTCGGTCACCCAGCCCATCACCGGATCCATCAGCGCGTCGGCGATGCGGGCCGTGAACACGACCAGCCCCGCGGTGCCGGGGTCGATCTTCAGGATCAGGGTCAGGTAGACCAGCACCAGCGAGGTGACGACGTTGAGGTAGGTGATGGTGCCGAACGAGCCGAGGCCCCAGGAGAAGCGGATCCGGAACGGGATCGGCGGCGCGTCGCCGTCCGCCGAGGGCGGCGACGGGTGCGGGGCGGTGGCCGCCGGGGCGGTGCGGTTGGCGTCGGTCATGTTCAACGTCCGTGTCGGGCCTGACTCGACCCCGACGATAGCCTGACCCGCGCTGCGGCGCACCCGTTACCGGCGCGGCGACCCGGCCGCGGCCGGCGGCGCCCGCCCGCAGGCTACAATCCGCGGGTGGTCTACCTGATCGACGCCTCCGTCTACGTCTTCCGCGCCTACTACTCGATGCCGCCCGACATGCAGGACCGGGACGGCTGGCCGGCGCACGCGGTGTTCGGCTTCGCCCGCTTCCTCGGCGACCTGATCGAGCGCGTCCGGCCCGACTACCTTGCGGTGGCCTTCGACGAGGCCCTCGAAGGCTCGTTCCGCAACCGCATCTACCCGGCCTACAAGGCCAACCGCGAGCCGGCGCCCGAGGACCTCAAGCGCCAGTTCGGCGGCTGCCGCGAATTCTGCCGGCTCGCCGGCGTCGCCGAGTTCGCGCACGCGGAGTACGAGGCCGACGACATCATCGGCACGCTGCACGCGCGCATGCGCGGCGAGGGGCTGCCGGCCACGCTGGTCACTCGCGACAAGGACCTCGCCCAGCTGGTGCGCGAGGGCGACGTCTACTGGAGCTTCAGCGACAACCTGCGGCTGGGTCACCATCAGATCGCCGACCACTTCGGCGTGCCCCCGGAGCGCTACGCCGACTACCTCGCGCTCACCGGCGACGCGGTGGACAACATCCGCGGCGTGCCGGGCGTGGGGCCCAAGACGGCTGCGGCGCTGCTGCGCGAGTTTGCGTCGCTGGACGAGCTCTACGGCAACCTCGACGCTGTCGGCGGGCTGCCGATACGCGGTGCCGCCACGCTCGCGCGCCGGCTCGCCGAGCACCGCGACGCGGCCTTTCTCGCGCGGCGGCTCACCGGCATCGCCTGCGACATGCCGCTCGCCGCCGGCCGCGAGGACCTGCGCCGGCGGGCCCCGGACGTGGCCGCGCTGGGCGGCTTCTTCGACCGGCACAACTTCGGGCCGATGTTGCGCCGCCAGGCGGAGCGGCTCGCGGCACTCGTGTCGCCGGCCCCGGCATCCGCACCGGCCTCGGCATGACGCCGCGATTCCTGCTGCCGCAGTACTGGCCAATGTGGGTGGCACTCGGCCTGCTGCGCCTGCTCGCGAGGTGGTCGTATCCGGCGCTGCTCGCCTTCGGCGGGGCGCTGGGTGCGTTCGCCGGGCGGCTGCCGCTGCCGCAGGTCAGGGTCGCCCGCCGCAACATCGCGATGTGCCTGCCCGGGCTCTCCGCGGCAGAGCGCGAGCGCGTGCTGCGCGCGAACTTCCGCAGCACCGGCATCACTCTCGGCGAGACCGCGCTGGCGTGGTTCGCGCCGAAGGAGCAGCTCGCGGCCCTCGCGCGCATCGAGGGCCTCGAGCGCCTCGACGAACTGACCGCCGCGGGCCGCGGCGTGATCCTGCTGGCCGCGCACTTCACCACGCTCGAGCTCGGGGCCCGCTTCGCGACCGTCGCGCGCTTCGTGCACGCGGTCTACAAGCCGTCGAAGAACGCGCTGCTGACCGAGTTCTTCAGACGCTACCGCGGCGCGGTGTCGGCCGGCATGATCGCCAGCGACGACATCCGCGAGATGATCCGCGTGCTGCGCGGCGGCGGCGTCGTCTGGTACGCGCCCGACCAGGCGTTCCGCGGCAAGGGCGCGACCATGGTGCCGCTGTTCGGCGTGCCGGCGCCGACCAACGTGGCCACCTCGCGCCTGGCGCGGATGACCGGCGCGGCCGTGCTGCCGTACTTCGTCGAGCGCCTGCCCGGCGCCGAGGGTTATGTCGTGCGCATCGGGCCGCCGCTCGATGACTTCCCGACCGACGACGCGCGGGCCGACACGCTGCGCTTCCATCGGCTGATCGAGCAGGAGGTGGCGCGCATCCCAGAGCAGTACCTCTGGGTCCACAAGCGCTTCAAGCCGATCGCCCCCACCGACCCCGATCACTACGCCTGAGCCGCTGCGCTATCCTGCGCCGGCCAGGTTCCACCCTCCAGGTATCCCTTCGCCTCACCCAGGATCGCGCCGTGTCCAGCCAGAACATCGAGTCCGTCCTCGTCGAGCAGCGCCGCTTCCCGCCGCCCGCGGAGTTCGCCGCCCGCGCCCGCCTGCAGCCCGCTGACCTCGAGGCCCTGCACCGCCGCGCCGCCGCCGACCCGGTCGGCTACTGGGCCGACCTCGCGCGCGCCGAGATCGCGTGGCGCCGCCTGTTCACCGTCGCGTTCGACGACTCGCGCGCGCCCAACTACCGCTGGTTCACCGACGGCGAGCTGAACGTTTCGTGGAACTGCCTCGACGTTCACCTCGGCGAGCTCGGCCACAAGACCGCGATCGTGTTCGAGGGCGAGCCCGGCGACGTGCGCCGGCTCAGCTATCGCGAGCTGCACGCCGAGGTCTGCCGCTTCGCCAACGCGCTGAAGGCGCGCGGCGTCGGCCGCGGCGACCGCGTCGTCATCTACATGCCGCTGGTGCCGGAGGCGATCGTCGCCATGCACGCCTGCGCGCGCATCGGCGCCATCCACTCGGTGGTGTTCGGCGGCTTCTCGGCGGTCTCGCTCAAGGACCGGATCGAGGACGCGGGCGCGCGCTGCGTCGTCACCGCCGACGGCGGCTGGC
>JBIIDW010000428.1:0-3116 GCA_044238215.1 Steroidobacteraceae bacterium | reverse complement strand
GCAGCAGAGCTGATGTACGAGTTCGGTCGCGCCGACTACGCGGGCTATGGCGGCGGCCCGAGCGACCGCGACCCGGTGCGCGGCAGCAGCACCGCGCTGCTCGGCGTGCCCGGCCTCAACAACGTCGTCGACTCGCGCCCGAACGGCAACCTGCGCGCCGACTCGCACGAGCTGCGGCTGCAGTCGGCGGCCGACGCGCGCCTGACCTGGCTCGCCGGGGCCTACTACTCCGACGTCCGCGAGTACACGACCGGGCTCGCGCTCTACGTGCCGCCGCTCGGCAGCGCGAGCCTGGCGCCGGCGATCCAGGGCTCGAGCCAGAGCGCCGCGCGCTTCGAGGACCGGATCCGCGCGCTCTACGGTTCGCTCGAATACGCGCTCACCGACACCCTGAACGCCGCGGTCGAGGCGCGCTGGAACGACGAAGACAAGGAAATCTTCCGCCTGACCACCAGCACCGGCGCGCCGGTGGTCAACACGCCGGCTTCGCCGCAGGCCACTTACCAGTCCAAGGGGTTCAGCGGCACGACGTGGCGCGCCACGCTGGCCTGGGAGCCGCGCGATGCCGTGCTCGCGTACCTGAGCGCGGCCCGCGGCGAGAAGGCCGGCGGCTTCAACACCGCGCGCAACCCCGACCTGCAGGGCACCTTCGACCCCGAATCCAACGTGACCTGGGAGCTGGGTATCAAGAGCGAGTGGCTGGACCGCCGGCTGCGGGTGAACGCCGCGCTCTACTACGTCGACTGGAGCGACATCCAGGGCAGCGCCCCGCAGCGCGGGCCCGGCGTGCTGCCCACCGACGCCAACGTGATCGAGAATCGCGGCGGCGCGGAGTCCACCGGGCTCGAGTTCGAACTCGGCTGGGCCTTCACCGAGCGGTTCAGCGCCACGCTCGCCGCCGCCTGGAACGACCCGACGTACCGCGACGCCACCTTCATCGCCAGCGTGGCCTGCGACGGCGTGCGCTGCACGCCGGGCTCGATCGTGGGCGGTGTCGGCAACGCCAACATCGACGGCAACACGCTCGAGCGCCAGTCGCGGCTCTCCGGTTCGCTGCTGCTCGACTACCGCCGCGAACTCGCCGACGGGCTCGACCTCTGGTCGACGCTCGACCTCAACTACCAGGGCAGCCAGTACGTCGACGCATTCAACCTCGCGGAGACCGGTGCACGCACGCTGGTCAACGCGCGAGTGGGTCTCGCACGCGGCCGCTGGGAAGCCTCGGTGTGGTCGCGCAACCTGCTCGACGAGCGCTACGTCGCCAACTCGTTCGTGGTGTTCTTCGCCAATTCCTACGTCGTCGGCCTCGGCGACGAGCGTTCCTGGGGCGTGACGCTGCGCTACCGGCTCTGACCGGTGCCTGGGCGCCGCCGCGGGCCGCGGCGGCTGTCGTCCAGTTGTAACAAAGCCGCCACCTCGCCGTCACACGGCCTGCCTAGCCTTGCTCCCGAGTCGCATCGGGCGCCCGGGCCATTACTCCTCCCACATCCCGGCCTCCCGCCCGCCACCCCTACGAAAGCCGGCCGAACCGGAGCGGAGAAGTCATGTCCACGAAGATCGATACCCGCAAGCTCCTGCTGCTGACCAGCGCCTGCCTCGCGCTCACCGCCTGCGGCGGCGCCGAGGAGATCGCCTCGCCCGGCAGCGGCGGCAACATCACCATCAACAACCCGCCGCCGCCCCCGCCGCCGCCGCCCGCCCCGACTCCGCCGCCGCCGCCGTCGCTGGTGACGCCCGCGGGCGGCTGCCCGACCATCGAGGACTCCGCCGGCCTGGCCGACCGCGGCACGATCACCGGCCCGACCGGCACCTACCGCGTGTGCGAGCTGCCGGCCCGCGTCACCCGCAGCACCACGCTGGCCCGCATCCCCGGGCTGCTGTATTCGCTCGGCGGTCGCGTCGACGTCGGCACCGACCGCGGCGCGGCGCCGGTGGCCGGCGAGACGGCGGTCACCCTGACCATCCAGCCGGGCGTCGTGGTGTTCGCCTCGACCGGTGTCGCGTGGCTCGCGGTCAACCGCGGCAACCGCATCAACGCCGTCGGCACCGCGACCGCGCCGATCGTGTTCACCAGCCGCGACAACGTGCTCGGCCTCGCCACCGACAGCTCGCAGGGCCAGTGGGGCGGCGTCGTGCTGCTGGGCCGCGCGCCGATCACCGACTGCACCGTCGCGCCGAGCGCCACCCCCGGCACGGTCAACTGCGAGCGCCAGACCGAGGGCGCCGTGGACCCGGCCTACTTCGGCGGCGCGACGCCCACCGACAACAGCGGCACGATGCGCTACGTGCAGATCCGCTACTCCGGCTACGTGCTCTCGGGCGACAGCGAGCTGCAGTCGCTGACCCTCGGCGGCGTCGGCTCGGGTACGCAGATCAGCCACATTCACTCGCACAACAGCTCGGATGACGCGTTCGAGAATTTCGGTGGCACCGTCAGCATGCGTCGGCTCGTGCTCACGGGCGCCGACGACGACAACATCGACGTCGACACCGGCTGGCAGGGCACGATCCAGTATGTGATCGCGGTGCAGAAGACCACGGGCGCCGCCGACTCGATGATCGAGCAGGACTCCGCGAACGCGCTCGAGAGCCAGACGCCGCGAACCTTCATGAAGCTCGCGAACTTCACGTTCGTGCACCGCAACCCGGCCTCGGGCAACAACGCGGCGATGCTGTTCCGCGGCGGCTCCGACGCGTCGCTGGTGAACGGCGTGGTCACCACGTCGATGGCCTGCCTGCGGCTGAACGGTACCAACATCATCGGTGCAGCGAACTCCATCCCCGGCAAGATCGGCCCGCCGGTGTTCCGCTCGGTGGCGATGCAGTGCGCGACCAACGCCTTCGTGGGCAGCGGCGGGCTGACGGCGCAGCAGGTGGCGGACACCTTCAACGCCGGCACCAACAACACGTCGACGTTCACGGCCACGCTGACGAACACCTTCGTCAACGGCGCGAACGAGACGGGCCGCACGGCCACCGACCCGAAGACCGTGGACGCGTCCTTCGACACGACCAACTACATCGGCGCGGTCAAGGACGCCACGGACACCTGGTACCAGGGCTGGACCTGCAACTCGTCCACGGCGAACTTCGGCCCCACCAGCTCGTCCTGCACG
>JBIIDW010000426.1:0-3117 GCA_044238215.1 Steroidobacteraceae bacterium | reverse complement strand
CGCCTGCAGACGGACCCCACGGTGATCTACGGCCTCGGCGACGGGTACGATGGCGACATCCGCAGCCGCGACCTCGTCACCGACACGCCCTACAACACCTACACGCGCTCCGGTCTGACGCCGACGCCGATCGCGCTGCCCGGCCGGGCGGCGCTGCGGGCGGCGACGCGGCCACAGGAGACCGGGGAGCTGTTCTTCGTGGCGACCGGCATCGGCGACGGCTCGCACGTGTTCTCGACCACCTACGACCAGCATCGGGCGGCGGTCGCGAGGATGCTTGCGCGGCAGCGTGGCCAGGCCGGGGGTGCGAAGTGACCGGGACGATGACGCTTGCGCCGGGCGAGGCTCGCGGCGCTTTCATCTCGCTGGAGGGCATCGAGGGCGCCGGCAAGTCGACCGCCGCACGGGTGCTCTGCGAGACGCTGCGCGGCCGCGGGCGGATCGTCACGGCGACGCGCGAGCCCGGCGGCACGCCGCTGGCCGAGCGGCTGCGCGAGCTGGCTCTGGGCCGCGGCGACGAGCGGGTCTCGGCCGAGGTCGAGACCCTGCTGATGTTCGCCGCGCGCGGCATCCATCTCGACAACCTGATCCGTCCGGCGCTGGCGCGCGGCGAGTGGGTCGTCTGCGACCGGTTCACGGACGCCACGCGCGCGTACCAGGGGTGTGGCAGGGGCGTCGACCGCCAGTGGATCGAGGCGATCGCCGGCGCCGTCCAGCGTGGAGTCGAGCCCGACCTCACCCTGTGGCTGGACCTGCCCGTGGAGCACGGCCTGCAGCGTGCGCGAGCCCGGCGCGAAGCCGCGGGCGAGGCTGTGGCCGACCGGTTCGAGGCCGAGACGCTGGAGTTCTTCACGCGCGTGCGCGCGGGGTACGCGGGACTGCACGCCGCATTCCCGCAGCGCGTGGTGCGCATCGACGCCGCGCTCGACGCGCAGGCCGTGGCGGCGCAGGTGGTGACGGCGGTCGATAGCCGCCTCGGAGCCTGGCGGTGAGTGCGCGGTCCGACGCTGCAGTGGCGCTGCCGCTCGATGCCGACCTGCCGTGGCTGCGCGAGGCGCGCGCTACCGTCGAGCGCGCCCTGGAGTCCGATCGCCTCGGCCACGCGTTGCTGCTGCACGTGGCGCCGGGTGCGGGCGGCGACTGGCTCGCGCGCTGGATCGCCGCGCGGCTGCTGTGCACGGCGCCGGCCCCGGCGCCGCGGCCCTGCGGGCGCTGCGTGGACTGCCGGCGGATCGTTGCCGACGAGCACCCCGACGGGCTGTACGTCGCGCCCGAGGGTGAGTCCCGGGAGATTCGCATCGATCAGATCCGCGCCGCCTGTGCCGAGCTCTCGCTGACGAGCCACGGCGGCCGCATGAAGGTGGCGATCTTCAGCCCTGCCGACCGCATGAACCGCTTCGCCGCGAACGCGCTGCTGAAGACCCTCGAGGAGCCGACGCGGGCGACGCAGCTGATTCTGGTCGCGAGCCAGCCTGCGCGCCTGCCGGCCACGGTCCGCAGCCGCTGCCAGCGGCTTGCGGTTCGCACCCCTGGAGAGGCCGAACTGGCCGCCTGGCTCGCCGCCCGGCGCGGACCGGCCGACTGGCACGCAGTGCTGTCCGTGCTCGGGCCGCGCCCGCTCGACGCGCTCGCGCGCGACCCGGCCGTGGTGGCCGGCCTGCGCCAGGACACCTGCGCGGCGCTTGCCGCCGTGGCGGCCGGCGAACTCGATCCCGTCGGTCCCGCCGAGCGCTGGAGCCGGGACGAGCCCGTGCTGCGGCTGTCGGCGATCGAGACGTGGATCACGGATCAGGTGGTTGCCTGGGCGGCCGGCGCCGGCGGCAACGCGGAACTGCGCGGTGGCCGACACTTGCCAGCCCCCGGACTGGCGTTGAATATACGTTCGCTGTTCGAGGCGCTCGAGCTCGTGCGCGAGGCGAGGCGCCTGGAGGACTCGCCGGTGAACAAGGCCCTGCTGCTGGAGCGCCTGCTGTGGGCGCTGGCAACGGCGGGCGGGCGCATGCGGGCCAGGGTGCGGGAGCAATCTTGACGATGAGAGAACCCGGAGCGCGACCGGCCGGCAGCAAGCCCGGCCTCCTGACGCTGACCATCAAGGATCGCAGCGCGCTGTACCTTGCCTACATGCCGTGGGTGAAGAACGGCGGGCTGTTCATCCCGACCAACAGCAGCTTCCGGCTCGGCGACGAGGTTTTCATGCTCCTCAACCTGATGGGCGAGGATGAGAAGCTGCCGGTCGCCGGCAAGGTCATCTGGGTCACTCCGAAGGGTGCACAGGGCAAGCGCACCGCGGGCATCGGCGTGCAGTTCAGCGAGCAGGACCGCGGGCAGACCCAGAAGAAGATCGAGACCTATCTGGCGGGCGCCCTGGCGGGCGACAAGGTCACCCACACGATGTAGGCGGCCCCCGGGGTGCCTCGCGCCCCCGTGCGCGACTTCAGGCGGATCGCCGCAGCGGGAGCTGCGCGTTGCTGATGCCACCCTGCAGGACGTAGGCGTCGAAGCCCTTCTCGACCAGGATGAACGCGGCGGCCGCGCTGCGCCGACCCGTGTCGCAGCACACGACGTAGGGCGTCGACGGGTCCAGCGTGCCGAGCTTCAGACGGATGAAGTACAGCGGCACGTTGATCGAATCCTCGATCCGCAGGTTCTGGAATTCGCTGGGCAGGCGGACGTCGAGCCACTTGCCGCCGCGGGCGATGATCTCGCGCGCTGCGGCATCGTCGACCACGTTGAGCAGCGGGTCGTTCATGAGCTCGCGGAAATCCTGCTTGGCCAGCCGCATCAGCACGCCCTCGGTGGCCATGCGCACGGTGGCGTTGCGCTTCGCCTCCGCGATCAGGGCTTCCTCGCCGAAGCTCTCGCCCGGCCCGAGCTCCGCGAGGCGGATTCCGTCCTTGTTCAGCGGCGTCTCGCGCGTGACCGTGACCCTGCCCTTGACGATGGCGTAGTAGTAGTCGCCCTCGTCGCCCTGCTTGATCACGACCTCGCCGGCGCGATACGACTGGCGCTGCATGCGCATGAAGATCGCCTGGATGTTGGCGGGCGGGATGCGCTGGAAGGCGCTGCTCGCCAGCAGCGTGGTCATCCAGTCGTCGTCGCCGCCGCCGGTCGCGGTGC
>JBIIDW010000425.1:0-3120 GCA_044238215.1 Steroidobacteraceae bacterium | reverse complement strand
GAGCTGATCGATGCCCTGCCGCGCAACGCCAACGGCAAGGTGCTCAAGCGGCTGCTGTCGGCTGCGGCGGCCCGCGGCGAGCCTTGGCCGGCCGCGGCGAACGGCACGTGAGCGCGCACGCCCACGCGCTCGGCGCGCTCGACGGCGTCGAGTTCTCGCTCGACGCCGATGCGCGCGCGCTGTTTTCGCAGGATGTCTACGCCCCCGCCGCGGCCACGGTGGCGGCCGTGGCGCGGCCGACCAGCCTCGAGGCGCTGCAGCGGCTGGTCGCGCGAGCCGCCGGGACCGGCACGCCGCTCGTGCCGCGCGGCGGCGGCATGAGCTACACGCGCGGATACGTCGCCGACGCGCCCGGCGTGGTGGTCGTCGACCTGCGCGCACTCGACGTGATCGAGCGCGTCGATGCCGACAACCACGTGGTCGTGGCGCAGCCGGGCGTGACCTGGGCGCGGCTGCGCGACGCCCTGGCGCCGCAGGGGTTGCGGGCGCGCTTCTGGGGGCCGCTGTCGGGGCTGCGTGCCACGGTGGGCGGTGCGCTGTCGCAGAACGCCGCGTTCTGGGGCTCGGGCCGCTACGGCACCGCTGCGGACGCGGTGCTGGGCGTGGACGTCGTGACCGGCACGGGCGCTCGACTCGCGACCGGCGCGCTCGCCGGCGGCGCTCCCGCGCCGTTCTTCCGGGCCTACGGCCCGGATCCGACCGGGCTGTTCGTCGGCGACGGCGGTGCGTTCGGCATCAAGGCACGCGCGGCGCTGGCGCTGCGGGCCGCGCCCGCGGCCGAGGACTCGCTGTCCTTCGCGTTCGACGCCGCTGCACCCATGCTCGCGGCGATGGGCGAGATCGCGCGCGCCGACCTGGCGCCGCAGCAGTCGGCCTTCGACCCGCTGCTGGTGGCGCTGCGCACGCGTCGCCAGAGCCTCGCCGAGGACTTCCGCACGCTGACCGGGTTCCTGCGCGGCTCGAGGTCCCTGAGCCGCGGACTGCGCGACGCGGCCTCGATCGTCGCCGCGGGCCGCGGCTTCCTCGAGGGCGCGCACTACCTGCTGCACTGTCTCGCCGAGGCGCGTGGACCGGCGGCGCTCGCCGAGGATCTCGCGGCGATCCGCGCCATCGTCCAGCGCCACGGTGGCCGCGAGGTCGAGAACACGATCGCCAAGGTGATGGCGGCAACACCGTTCCCGGCGCTCAACGGCATCATCGGCCCCGATGGCGAGCGTTGGGTGCCGGTGCACGGCCTCGTGCCGCTCGGCGCCGGTGAGTCGGCCTACCGCGCGCTGATCGACGTGCTCGGCACCCACGAGGAGTCGATGGCCCGCCACACGATCAGCTGCGGGACGCTTTTCGCGACGGTCGGGTCCCAGGCCCTGCTGATGGAGCCGATGTTCTTCTGGCCCGACGAGCTCGGGCTCCTGCACCGCGATACGCTCGAGGCGCGCGTGCTGGCCCGCATTCCCCTGCGCGAGCCGCGTCCGGACGCGCGCGCGGCCGTCGGCGTGCTGCGTCGCGCCGTGGTCGACGCGCTCGGGCCGCTCGGCGCGGCGCACCTTCAGCTTGGGCGCTTCTACCCCTGGCTCGAGCGGCGCGACCCGGCGTTCCGTGGCACCGTCGAGGCGCTGAAGCGCGAACTCGATCCCGCGGGGATCCTCAATCCCGGGGTGCTCGGGCTCGGCGTCCCGTGAGGGGTCCGCGCCGCCCATGACCGTCAAGTCGGCCGGGCGGGCGCTGGCGATTCTCGAACTGTTCGCACGCGAGCGGCGCCCGTTGCCGGCGAAGGTCGTGCAGACCGCGCTGGGTTACCCCGCGTCCAGCACGATCGGCCTGATGAAGACGCTGATGCGCGCCGGGCACCTGCGCTTCGACCGTCGCACGAAGCTGTACGTGCCGACGCTGCGGGTGGTGCTGCTCGGCGACTGGATACGGGCGACGCCGCTCGGCAGCGACCGGCTGCGGCGCGCGCTCGATCGCGTCGTCGCGCGCTCGGGCGAGAGCGCGTTCCTGTCCACCCCGAACGACGTCGCGATGCAGGTCACGCACATCGTGCTGGGTCCGCAGCCGATCACGCTCAGCGTGGCGCTCGGTGCCACGGTGCCGATGCTCAGCTCCGCCGTCGGCCAGGCGTTCCTCGCCACGCGGACCGAACGCGAACTGGCGACGCTGCTGCGCCGCATCCGGCGCGACGCGTCGGCCGGGCCGGATCCCGATCCGACGGAGTTCCGCAGCCGCCTCGCGACCGTGCGCCGCCGCGGCTGGGCCTCGGCGTACGACGTGCTCCCTGGCGTCGGTGCCGTGGCGACCGCGCTGCCGGCCGAGCCGGGCGAGGCGGTTTCGGTGATCTGCGTCGGCGGCCCCGCGGCGCGCATCGGCGCCCGCGAGCGCGAGCTCGCCAGCCTGCTGCGGGAGTGCGCCCGCGAAGCGACCCGCGCTAGCGGCCGCGCAGCACGAGCCTGAGGACGGCCGGCCGCAGCACCAGCTTCAGCAGCCGGCGCAGCTCCTGCGGGCGCAACGTGGTCTCGCAGGGCAGCATCCCGGCAACACCCTCGAGGACGAGCTTGCCGTCCTTCACGGCAACGTCGTCGATGCGGACGTCCAGCGTGATCGCGGGGGTCACGACGCGCACGTCAGGCCGCCTCCGCCGCGCGCCACGGTGCACGCCCGACGGCGTTCTCGCCGGCGGCACGGCCGGAGATCATCGCCTCGGTCAGGTAGCTGCCGTTCTGGTAGAGGTAGGACACCATGGAGCCGAGCTCGCCCGCCTCGTAGAGCCGCGGGATCGCGGTGCCGCGCGACGTCAGTACCTCGGATTCGATGTTGCGCCGCCCGCCTCCGCTCGTGCAGACGATGGTCGGCACGAGCCGTACGGCGTAGTAGGGCGGGCCGCCGAGCGACTGCAGCGTGTGCGCCGGTCGACCGAAATCGGCGTCGGCGCCGGCGGCGCACGCCGCCTCGTAACGCAGCAACGCCTCGCGCACGCGTGCGGGATCGCGACCCATGCGGTGCGCGAGGTCCTCGATGGAATCCGCGCGCAGGATCCAGCCCTTCGCCAGTTCCGCGGAGTTGTCGTCGCTCCAGCGGACCTTGCGGACGGCCGTCAGCCAGGTCATCGCGTGCGTCACGAGGCAG
>JBIIDW010000424.1:0-3121 GCA_044238215.1 Steroidobacteraceae bacterium | reverse complement strand
GGCGCGCGCGCGCCACCGAGCTGATCGGCCTGCTCGACGACGTCGACGCCTGCTACGCCTACGACACGGTCACGCTGGAGCGGCAATGCGCGGCGCTGCGTGGGCTTCGCTCCGTATCGCGGGTCTGGTATGCGATGAAGGCCAACGCCCACCCCGGTGTGCTGCAGCGGGTCCACGACGCGGGGCTCGGCATCGAGTGCGTCTCGCGCGGCGAGGCCGAGCACGCGCTTGCCGCGGTGCCGGGCCTGCTGCCGCAGGGCATCCTCTTCACGCCGAACTTCGCGCCGCGCGCGGAATACGCCTGGGCCATCGAACGCGGCCTGCGCGTCACGGTCGACAGCCTGCACGCGCTGCGCGAGTGGCCGGAGCTATTCGCCGGCCGCGAAATCCTGCTGAGGATCGACCCCGGCCACGGCCGGGGCCACCACCAGCACGTGCGCACCGGCGGCACCCACTCCAAGTTCGGCATCCCGCTCGACGAGGTCGACGAGGCCGCCGCCGCGGCGCGTGCGGCGGGCGCGAGCGTTGCAGGCCTCCATGCCCACATCGGCAGCGGGGTCCTCGACCCGCAAAGCTGGGTCGACACGGCGCAGGCGCTGCTCAGCCTGCGGGAACGCTTCCCGGAGCTGCGCTCGATCGACATCGGCGGCGGGCTCGGAGTGCCCGACCGCGAGGGTAATCCGGCGCTCGACCTCGCCGCGCTGGACGACCGCCTCGCGGCGCTCGGCGCCGACCGCCTCGGCGTGGAACTGTGGATCGAACCGGGGCGCTACGTCGTCGCCGAGGCCGGCGTGCTGCTGGCCCGCGCGACCCAGATCAAGCGCAAGGGCGACAGCCACTACCTCGGCGTCGCCACCGGCATGAACTCGCTCATCCGGCCCGCGCTCTACGGCGCGCATCACGACATCCACAACCTGTCCCGCCTCGACGAGCCCGCCACCGCGCTGTTCGACGTGGTGGGCCCGATCTGCGAGACCGGCGACGTGCTGGGCCACGACCGGCTGCTGCCACCCGGCACTCGGGAAGGCGACGTGATCCTGGTCGCAACGGCCGGCGCCTACGGCGCCACCATGGCCTCGCACTACAACCTGCGGGAACCCGCGGTCGAGCGGCTGATCTAGCGCCTAGCCGCGCGCGGCGTGGCGGCGCTCGAGCTCGGCCACCACGTCGGCCAGCGCGAGCCCGCGGGCCATCAGCAGCACGACGAGGTGGAACAGCAGGTCGGCGGATTCGCCGAGCAGTTTTTCCGGACTCTCGCAGGCCGCGGCGAGCGCCACCTCGACGCCTTCCTCGCCGACCTTCTGCGCGATGCGGCGCGGTCCCGCGGCGAACAGCCGCGCGGTGTAGCTCGTTTCCGGGGCGCCAGCGGCGACACGCGACTCGACGATCTGCTCGAGCCGCGCGAGGAACTGCAGTCGCTCCGCCTCGGTCGCGGGACCGTCGCCGAAGCAGGTCGCGGAGCCGAGGTGACAGACGGGTCCGGCGGGGCGCGCGAGCACGCGCAGCGCGTCGGCGTCGCAATCCGCGCGCACCTCCACGAGCTCGAGGCGATGCCCCGAGGTCTCGCCCTTCTCCCACAGGCGCCCCTTGCTGCGGCTCCAGAACACCACGCGCCCGCGACGCAGGGTCTCGCGCAGCGCATCCGCGTTCATGTAGCCGACCATCAGCAGCGCGCCGCCCAGGGCGTCCTGGACCACCGCGGGCAGCAGGCCGTCACCCTTGGCGAAATCGAGGCCGTCCACGTCGGATTCGCGAAGACTCATGTGCGCACCTCGACGCCCGCGGCACGCAGGCTCGACTTCAGATCGGGAATGGCGATGGCGCCGCTGTGGAACACGCTGGCTGCCAGCGCCGCGTCGACGCCGGCGTCACGGAAGACCGTCGCGAAGTGCTCCGGCGCGCCGGCGCCGCCCGAGGCGACGAGCGGCACGTGGCAGATCGCGCGCACGGCGCGCAGCTGCGCGACGTCGTAGCCGCGGCGGACGCCATCGCTCGCCATGCAGTTGAGGACGATTTCGCCGGCACCGCGCGCCTGCACCTCGCGCACCCAGTCGAGCGTGTCCCGTCCTGAGTCGCGCGCCCGATTCGGGTCGCCGGTGAACTGGTAGACACGGTATCCCGCCGCAGTGGTCTCGCTGTCGATGCCGACCACCACGCACTGTGCGCCGAAGCGCGCGGACAGCCGGCCGATCAGCGCGGGGTCGGCCAGCGCGGGGGAATTGACCGAGATCTTCTCGGCGCCGGCGTTCAGCACCGCCTCGGCGTCCTCCACCGAGCGGATGCCGCCCGCGACGCAGAACGGGATGTCCAGCACCCTCGCCACGCGGCGGATCCAGGCGCGATCCACCGATCGGCCCTCCGGACTGGCGGTGATGTCGTAGAACACCAGCTCGTCTGCGCCCTCGTCGCGGTAGCGTTGCGCGAGCTCGAGGATGTCGCCGACGACGCGATGGTCGCGGAAGCGCACGCCCTTGACGACCTGGCCGTCGCGCACGTCGAGGCAGGGAATGATCCGTCGCGCCAGCACGTCAGCCCCCGAGGAAAGGCCGGAGCTCGTCGGCGCGCATGCGCTCCTCGAGCAGCGCCTTGCCGCTGATCGCCGCCGCGGCGCCGGTCGCGGCGAGCGCCGCGAGGTCCGCGGCGTCGCGGACGCCGCCCGAGGCCTGCCACTGCACCGCCGGGTAGCGCGACACCGCCTCCCGGTAGAGCTCGACGCTCGGCCCCTGGAGGGCGCCGTCGAGCTCGACGTCGGTGCACAGTACGTGGCGCAGGCCGAGCGGCAGGTAGCCCTCGACCGCGGCCCACAGCGACAGCGAGGTGGCGCGCGTCCAGCCGCGCGTCTGCACGCGCGGCACGCCCTCGGCGTCGCGGCGTACGTCGAACGCCAGGCAGACACGCTCCGGGCCGAAGCGCTCGAGCCAGGCGGCCACCTCGCGCGGTGCCTCGACGGCGGCGCTGCCGACCACCACCCGATCGACCCCGTGGCGCAGCAGGTCGTCGACGACCTCCAGCGTGCGCACGCCGCCGCCGACCTGCAGGTTCACGGCCTTCTGGCTCGCCAGCGCGAGGATCAGCGAACGGTTCGCCAGCTGGCCGTCGCGCGCGCCGTCGAGGTCGACCA
>JBIIDW010000423.1:0-3127 GCA_044238215.1 Steroidobacteraceae bacterium | reverse complement strand
CTTGGCGCGCGTGCGGTCCACCGTCGCGTCGAGCTGCGGCACGTTGGCCTGGTAGGAGGTCAGCACCGAGAACGGGTCGAGGCCGGGCGTCTGGCGCAGCTGGCCGGCGAGCCCCTGCACCTGCACACCGAGTTCGCCGAAACCGACTCCGGCCCGGTCCTGCACGTACATCTCGAAGCCCGCGGCGTTGCCCAGGCCGAGCACCGCAGGCGGCATCAGCGCGAAGCCGAGGCCCTCGCGGATGCCGCCGTAGGCGATGCTGAGCCGCTGCGCGATCTCCGCGGCGGCCATGTCCCGCTCGCCGCGCGGCTCCAGCTGTATGAACACCGTGCCGAGGTTGGGCGTGTTGGCGTTCTGCAGCGCGTTCAGGCCGGGAAAGGCGATCACGTTGGACACACCGGGCGTCGCCAGCGCAATCTCGGTCATGCGCCGGATCACGGCCTCGGTGCGGTCCAGCGAGGCACCCTCCGGCAGCAGCGCGCCCGCGAACAGGTACTGCTTGTCCTGCGTCGGAATGAACCCCGGCGGAACGGCGCGGAACAGCACCACGGCGAGCACGATCATGACGCCGTAGAACGCCAGCGCGTGGCGGCGGCGGTCCAGCAGCCCGGCGACCCGCGCCGAGTAGCCGTCGCCGGCGCGACGGAAGCCGCGGTTGAACGCGCCGAACGCGCGCCCGGCGACGCGCTCCATCCACGCCGACAGTCGGTCCGGCGGTGCGCCACGCGGACGCAGCAGCGTGGCCGCGAGCGCGGGCGACAGGGTCAGCGAGTTGAAGGTCGAGATCAGCGTCGACACCGCGATGGTGACGGCGAACTGCCGGTAGAACTGGCCGCTGACGCCGTCGAGGAAGGCCAGCGGCACGAACACGGCCGTCAGCACCAGGCCGATCGCGATGATCGGCCCGGAGACCTCGCTCATCGCCCGGTGCGCCGCCTCGCGCGGTGCGAGGCCCGCCTCGATGTTCCGCTCGACGTTCTCGACCACGACGATCGCGTCGTCGACCACGATGCCGATCGCGAGTACGAGGCCGAACAGCGTCAGCGTGTTGATCGAGAAGCCGAGCGCCAGCAGCACGGCGAACGTGCCGACGATGGACACCGGCACGGCAAGCAGCGGGATCAGCGACGCGCGCCAGGTCTGCAGGAACAGCACGACCACGATGACGACGAGCAGCACGGCCTCGAGCAGGGTCGTCACCACGGCGCGGATCGACTCCTGCACGAACACGGTCGGGTCGTATTCGACCGACCACTCGACGCCCGGCGGAAAATCCTGTGCGAGCCGCGCCATCGTCGCGCGCACGTCGCGCGACAGCTGGATCGAATTCGCGCCCGGCGCCTCGAAGATCGGGATGCCGACGGCGAGTTGCGTGCCGTTGAGCGAGCGCAACGCGTACTCCGACGCCCCGAGTTCGATCCGCGCGATGTCCCGCAGCCGGGTGACCTGCCCCCGGGTGCCGGTCCTGACGACGATGGCGCCGAACTCCTCGACCGTGGTCAGCCGCCCCTGCACGTTGATCGAGACCTGGAAGTCCGGCACGCGCGGCTGCGGCGGCGCCCCGATCGCGCCGGCCGACACCTGCACGTTCTGCTCGCGGATCGCGCGCAGCACGTCGCCGGCGGTCACGTCGCGCGCGGCGGCCTTGTCCGGATCCAGCCACACGCGCATCGCGTAGTCGCCGCCGCCGAAGATGATCGCCTGGCCGACGCCCTCGACGCGGTTCAGCTCGTCGCGCACGCGCAGCGTCGCGAAGTTGCGCAGGTAGAGCGTGTCGTAGCGGCCGTCGGGCGAGGTCAGGAACACGACCAGCGTGAGGTTGGGCGAGGACTTGACGGTCGACACGCCGAGCTGCCGGACGGCCTCGGGCAGGCGCGGCAGCGCCTGCGCGACCCGGTTCTGCACCGCGACCTGGGCGAGATCGACGTCGGTGCCGCTGCGGAACGTGACGTCGAGCTGCATCACGCCGTCGGAGGCCGACGCGGACTTCATGTAGATCATGCCGTCGACGCCGTTGATGGCTTCCTCCAGCGGCGCGGCGACGGTCTGCGACAGCGTTCGCGGGTCGGCCCCCGGGTACACGGCGCGGACCTGCACCGCCGGCGGAACCACGTCGGGGTACTCGCTGACGGGCAGGCGGAACAGGGCCAGCGCGCCGGCGACGAACACGAGGATCGACAGCACCGCCGCGAAGATCGGGCGGTCGATGAAGAAGGCGGAGGCGTCTGACCTCATGATCGTGGGCGGCGGGCGTCAGCGCGCCGGGGACGGCTGCGGTTCGGGCTGGTCCATCGGCACCACGGTCGGCACGACGGGCGCGCCCGGGAAGAAGATCCTGCGGACGCCGCTGACGACCACCCGCTCGCCCGGGGCGAGCCCCTCCTCGACGATGCGCAGCCCGCCGGCCTGGCCGCCCACGCGCACGTCGCGGCGCATCGCGCGATTGTCGCTGCCGACCACGTAGACGTAGCGGCGATCCTGGTCGGTCAGCAGCGCGCGCTCGTGCACGAGCAGGGCCTCCCTGGGGGCGCCGAGCGGCAGCAGCACCCGCGCGAACAGCCCCGGCGTGAACCAGCGCTCGGCGTTCTGCAGCCGGACGCGGGCACGGATCGACCCGGTGGACGGGTCGAGCGCGTTGTCGACGAAGGTCAGATCACCTTCGTGGGGATAACCGTCCTCGTCGGCGAGCCCGACCCGGGCGCGGCGAACCGGCGCGCGGGTGCCCGTCTCGTCTGCGGTTGCGGCGTTCGCAGCAGGTCGCAGCGAGCCGAGGTACACCCTCTCGTCACCCTCGAACTCGGCGTATACCGGATCGAGCGCCACCACGGTCGCGAGCACGGTCGAACCCTCGGCCACGTAGTTGCCGGCACGCAGCGCCGCGGCGCCCACGCGACCCGCGATGGGTGCGCGCACACGGGTGAAGTCGAGATCCAGCTGCGCCTGGGTCTGCTGGGCGCGGGCGAGCTGCAGTTCGGCCTCGGCTTCGCGCAACGCGGAACGCCGCGCCGCGAGTTCCTCGCCGGAGGCCGCACCGAGGGCCTCGAGACGGGTGGTCCGCTCGGCTTCCAGCTTTGCCAGCTCCAGGCGCGTTGCGGCGCGCTGCGTCGCCGCGCGCGCGGCCTCGATC
>JBIIDW010000422.1:0-3131 GCA_044238215.1 Steroidobacteraceae bacterium | reverse complement strand
CCTACCTCGGTGTGCTGCGCCGGCTGCGGGAGGCGCGCGGACGTCGCCGCTTCTACCCCGGCTCGCCGCTGATCGCGGCCGCCATGCTGCGCCCGCAGGACCGCGCCGTGCTGGTCGAGGCGCAGCCCGAGGAGTACGTGGCACTGCGCGGCGAACTGCGCGATGCCGTGCGAATGACGGTCGAACACGGCGACGGCTATGCCGGCATCGCCGCACGGCTGCCGCCGATCGAGCGCCGCGCGCTGGTGCTGATCGACCCGCCCTACGAGGATCCGCGGGCCGACCAGCTCGGCGCGGCGGTCGGGGCGGCCGAGGCCCTGCGGCGCCTGCCGAATGCGGTCGTGGCCACCTGGTATCCGATCAAGCTCGAGGGCGACGCCGCCCGCTGGGTCGCCGGGCAGGCTGCCGCGCTCGGCCGACCGCTGCTCTGCTCCGAGCTGTGGGTACGCCCGCGCGACTCGCGGGCGGGCCTGAACGGTTCGGGGATGCTGATCGCAAACCCGCCGTGGCAGCTCGAGGAGCGCATGCAGTCCTGGCTGCCGACGCTGCACCGCCTGCTCGACCCGGGCCGCCCGCCCGCAGGCGGCTGGTCGGCGCGCATGGTCGTTGCCAGCGCCCCGTGATGCGCCGCATGCCCGACGGCGCGGACCTTGCGGTATAAGACGCGGGCATGCAGAACAAGGAACCCGACCTGTACGGCGTCGTCGGCCACCCGGTCGCGCACAGCCGCTCGCCGCTGATCCACGGGCTGTTCGCCCGCCAGACCGGCCAGAACCTGATCTACCGCCTGCACGACGTGGTGCCGGAATCCTTCGAACGCGAGGTGGCGGGCCTGTTCAAGGCCGGCGTCCGCGGCCTGAACGTCACGGTGCCGCACAAGCAGGCCGCCGCGGCGTTCGCGCAGCGCCTGACGCCGCGCGCCGCGCGCGCGGGTGCCGTCAACACGCTGGCGATGCAGCCGGACGGCCGCATCCTCGGCGACAACACCGACGGCACCGGGCTGGTGATCGACCTGCGCATGAACCAGGGGGTCGATCTCGGCGGCCGCAGCCTGCTGGTGCTCGGCGCCGGCGGCGCCACGCGGGGCATCCTTGCTCCGCTGCTGGAGTTCCTGCCCGCGGAGCTGCTGGTCGCGAACCGCAACCCGGCCCGGGCGCAGGACCTCGTCAGGCTGTTCGGCGAACCGGGCCCGATGCGGGGCTGCGGCTTCGAGGAAGTGCCGCCGCGCGCCTTCGACGTGGTGATCAACGCCACCTCCGCCGGTCTCGGCGGCGGCGTGCCCGACATCCTGCCCGCCGTGATCGGGCCGGGCACCGTCTGCTACGACCTGTCGTACAGCAAGGGCGACACGCCCTTCACCCGCTGGGCGCGCGAGCACGGCTGCGCGCGCGCCGTGCAGGGCTGGGGGATGCTGGTCGAGCAGGCTGCGGAGTCCTTCCTGCTCTGGCGCGGCGTGCGCCCGCAGACGGCCAGCGTGCTCGCCCTGCTCGAGTCAGGCGGCGGCTGACCGGAGGGCAGTTGACGCCGCGCGGCACGCGGCGCTTGACATGCGCGCATTAATATGCAGAATGCGCGCAACTTTATGCACGCCGACGCCCTCCAGTCCGACCGCCGCAACGCCATCCTGCGCATCCTGCGCGGCACGCCCGTGCGCAAGCAGGACGAGCTGGTGCGGCTGCTGCGCGAGGCGGGCCACGAGGTCACCCAGTCCTCGATCAGCCGCGACCTGCGCGATCTCGGGGTCATGAAGTCGGCCGGTCGCTACCTGCCGCCGCTCGAGGGCGCGCGCTCGGCCGTCGACGATTTCGCGGCCGTGCGCCGCTTCGTCCGCGGCGTCGCCACCGCCGGCGATTCGCTGACCGTGGTGCGCACGACGGCGGGCGCCGCGCAGAGCGTCGCCATCGCCATCGACAAGGCCGACTGGCCCGAGGTCGTCGGCACGATCTCGGGCGACGACACCATATTCGTCGCCACCGACACCGCCCGCGCCCAGGCGCAGCTCGTCGCCCGACTGCGCGAGCTGTTCCGCGCCTGACCGCAAGGTCGGCGCAGCCGCGGATTTCCCCAGAGCCTTCCACCGAGTTCCTGCAGCACCCATGTCCAAGCCCATCGTCCTCGCCTACTCCGGCGGCCTCGACACCTCGTTCCTGGTGCCCTGGCTGAAGGAAAACCACCAGCGCCCGATCATCACGGTCACGGTCGACACCGGCGGCATCGACGCCGCCACCGCGGCGACGCTGCGCGAGCGGGCGCTGGCGCTCGGCGCCGTCGAGCACCACCAGGTCGACGCCCGCGCCGACTACTTCGAGCAGGTGCTGCGCTTCCTGATCATGGGCAACGTGCGGCGCGGCCAGCTCTACCCGCTGTGCGTCGGCGCCGAGCGCGTGATGCAGGCGCAGACGATCGCGCTGATGGCGCGCAGGCTCGGCACGGGCAGCATCGCCCACGGCTGCACCGCGGCCGGCAACGACCAGGTCCGCTTCGAGGTCGCGCTGCGCACGCTGGCGCCCGAACTCGAGATCATCGCGCCGGTGCGCGACCGCGCGTTCAAGCGCCAGGAGGAACTCGAGTTCCTGCAGCAGCGCAACCTGCCGGTGCCGCCATTCGGCGCCGCCTACTCGATCAACCGCGGCCTGTGGGGCGTGACCATCGGCGGCAAGGAAACCCTGACGTCGGCGGGCAGCATTCCCGACGACGCCTGGGTGCTGTCGCGCGACGCGTTCACCCAGCCGCGCGCGCCCGCGCGCCACGTCATCCACTTCGAGCAGGGCCGACCCTGCGGCATCGACGGTCAGGTGCTGACGCCGGTCGAGGTCATCGAGCGGCTCGAGGCGCTCGCCGGCCCGTTCGGCATCGGCCGCGGCATCCACCTCGGCGACACCATCATCGGCACCAAGGGTCGCGTCGCCTTCGAGGCACCGGCCGCCGAGGTGCTGCTGAACGCGCACCGCGAACTCGAGAAGCTCGTGCTGACCGGCCGCCAGCAGCGCATCAAGGAGATGCTCGCCGGCCCCTATGGCGACTGGGTGCACGAGGGCCAGCTGCTGGATCCGGTCTGCCGCGACATCGAGGCGCTGATGCTGTCGTCGCAGCAGCGGGTCACCGGCACGGTCAACGTGCTGTTCCGTCCG
>JBIIDW010000018.1:0-11182 GCA_044238215.1 Steroidobacteraceae bacterium | reverse complement strand
TCGCCCGTGACCCGCGGTGCAGCGAGGATCGCGTTGCCCTGGTTGCGCACGATGGGCACGCGCTGGTTCATCGATCCCGCGCCGTACTTGCACTCGTAGGCGGTGTAGTGCCCGAGCCGCTGCGCGATGTGCTCGGCCTGGTTGAGCATCCGGGTGCGGATGGATCCGGTGTCGACCTCGATCAGGCCGACGAGGTCCGGATTCTCATGGCGGATGAACGAGGTGATTTCGTCGAGGATCCTGCGGCTGCTGCGCAGGTAGCCGGCGCCGGGAACGGGCAGGTGGAACGCCGGGCCGGTGCCGGTGGCGTAGCGGATGTTGTAGACGAGCAGTCGCACGGCGGCCCCGCGTGAGCGAGGCCACAGTTTACCCGCCGCGGGTGGTGCGCGTCAGGCTTCCGCGGCAACCGCGAACAGCGGGATGACCTGTGCGGAAACCGGCGGCGCCGAGACGGCGGCGCGCACCGGCAGTGCGGCGGCGACGCCCGACAGACGCGCGAAGATGTCGATCAGCCGGCTGGCGATGTCGTCGGCGTCCTGCGCGGAGAGCTTGCGGATCGTCGCGGTGACCGCGTCCTCGCCGCGCAGCGGCTTTTCCCGCGTCAGCGCGTCGCGCAGTTCGATGAAATCGCGCCGCAGCTCGTCCGGAAGCGCCTCGACGTCGAGGTCGGCGAGTTCGCAACGATAGGCGGCGTGCAGCCGCTCCTTCAGAGTGCCGGAACGCGCGAGCACGAGCGCAGCGGCACGAAATTTCTGCCAGACCGGATCCATGTTAACCCCTGTTGCTGCCCTGACGCGGGTTGCGGCGTACTTGGCGTCACAACCTCATGTAACGGCTGAACTCTGCAGCCGAGCGTGGACTCGAAAAATCAAGCCACTACGATTGGGAATATACAAATCGCTGCGTGTTCGTCAATCAAAAATTGTTGCGATCCGGGGCCGCTTCACGGACGCGGGAGACTAAGTAAAATGGACCTGCCAAGTCCATGATCCAAATGGACTATACGCCAGGATCATGCCGGCAGCCGCGGGCGGCGCAGCCAGCGATCGATCCACCATGCCCACGCCGCCCCGCCAGCCAGCTTGGCGCCGAACTGCAGGGCAACGATGCCGGGCAACCACGCCCCGAAGGCCAGGGTAGGGAACAGCAGGCTGTCGGCGAGGGCGCCCGCCGCGTTGCTGGCGTTGGAGCGCTGCAGGAAGGGCCGGTGGCGCAGCGCATGGTAGACGGCGGCGTCGACCCCGCCGGCCACGACGAAGGCCGCGAGGCTGGCCAGCGCCACGCGCCCGGCCGCCGGGTTGAGCGCCCAGCTGAGCAGCCCCGCCGCCGCGATCATCGCCAGCATCCGCGGCCACAGGCTGCGGCCCGCCCACAGGTCGTGCAGCCGGTCGCGCAGCGCGAGGTCGAGGCCGATGAGGAAGAACGCGTTGAACGGGCTGGCGACCGGCCCGAAGGCGGCGACGGTCAGGTTGGCGATGCAGATCGCCGCGACGTAGACGCCGACGAGGATCGCTGCCTGCGGCAAGGTCGCGACGCCCGTCAGAAGCGCACGAGTGCGCCCGGGTCCTGCGCCAGGTCCGGGAACTTCGCCTCGAAGTGGCGCCGCCAGGTCGCCGGCATGGCCGCGTAGCTCTTCACCTTCCTCGCGTAGCAGCGCGAGACGAAGGTGCCGGGCGTGTCGCCCATCTGCAGCCACGCCGGGAAGTCGAGCACGTCCACGAACGTCTGCATCGCGGCAGGGTTGCGCACGGCGGGGTCCATGACCTCGCGCAGCGAACCGACGTAGGTCGACCAGTCGTTCACCGTCAGCGTGCGCCTGCCCGGGCCGGGCTGCTCGGGTTCGGCGTGCAGCATGAGGTCGCCGTTGATGCCGATCTCGTCGCCTTCCACCCACGCGGGCCCGATGTCGGAACCCAGCGTGGATTTCATTCCCGGGATCTTGCCGCCGAACGGACTGCCGCCCTTGAGGTCGTACTGCGTGACCGACGCGCGAGGCCGACCGTAGGGCACGTCGATGGTCTTGCCGGTGTAGGGGTTGTCGAACTTCTCGAGCAGCGTGTCGCGACCCACCGGCGTGTAGAAGTTCGCCCCCGTCAGCTTGACCTCGTAGGTGCCGTCGCCCGTGTCGCGGGTGGTGAACCACGCGGCGACGTACATGTCCCAGAACGGCGTGGCGACGCTGCCCTGCACGCCGTAGCGCGTGCCGCGCATCCACCAGAAGCTGACCTGGTCGTCCGCGGACCAGGCGAGCTTGCGGAAGGCCAGCGCCAGCTGCCGCTGGTCGGTCGGATCGAAGGCCGGGGCCCTGCGCGCCGCCGCGCCATTCGTGGCTGCGCCGGCCGGGACGGGGAGGGCGGCGGAAGCGCCGGCGGTGCCGGCGGCTAGCAGGGCGAGGGCGGTGCGACGGTCCATGTTGCGTGTGTCCATCGGGGCGGTTACCACTTGCGCTGGGAGGTGACGTGGCGGGCGGCGTCGGCGGCGTCCTTCGGCAGGTAGGTGGCCTGCACGTTGGGGCCGTTGCGCGGCGCGTACTTCGAGTAGACCGGCAGCAGCATTTCCATCGGCACGTCGGGCACGGAGCGCGTGCGCCGGAACTCGCCGATCGGGATCACCGTCGTGACGAACTCCTCGTTGAACGAGCGCGCGCGCGCGACGGTCCGGCCATTCGGCCCGAAGATGGCTGTGTCGCCGGAACCCGAGAACTCGGGGAATCCCGGCTGGCCCGGCGAGATCGCGGTGTTGCAGACCACCGTCCACAGCCGGTTGTGCAGCGAGATCATCGCCGCGTCCTCGACGTTGTAGCCGCCGGAGGACGAGCTCAGCCGCAGCTCGAGTCCCTTCATCGCGTGGGCGCGCATGACGTCGGTCTGCCCCGGCGTGATCGAGCAGGAGATGTTGCCGATGTCGGTGCGCGCGATCGGCAGCACCGCGTCCTCGCCGTACATCTCGCGGTAGCGGTCGAGCACGTCGTAGATCGAGGTCGTGAAGATCTCCCAGCCCGGCTTGAAGCCCCGGCTGTTGTTGGTCTTCCAGTGATTGGCGACCACGGTGCCGTCAGGGCCGATCAGCACGCCGTTCAGCAGCAGGTGCCCTGGCCACGCCTTGTCGACCGCGTAGGTGCCGAAGGTGACGTAGCAGCCATGCTTCTTCGCCAGCTTGCCGATCGCCTCGGTCTCCGGTCCGGGGATCTCGATCGCGACGCGCAGCGCCTCCTCACGGGTCCAGTCGTTCCAGCCCATGATCGGCTGCTCGTGAAAGCAGACCAGGTCCTGCGCGCCGGGGAAGCTGCCGTTGGCGGCGTCGAGCAGCTCCAGCATGTGCTCGAGGTTGGCTTTCAGCTCCTTCGCCGGGTTCTTCATGTCGCGCGGCGACTGGATTCGCGACTGGATGGCGGTGACGCGGATCGATTCCTTGCGCAGCGGCACGGTGGCGTAGCTGCCGCGCTCGTGCACCCGCGGCGCGCTGCCCGGGGCAGGCGCTGCGGCAGCCTGCGCCGTGCCCTGCGCGGCCGCCGGCGCGGGCGCTGCGCCGAGGGCGAGGGTGCCGGCGCCGGCAGCGGCCGTGCCGATGAGGTTGCGACGGGTCAGCAGGCGATCCTTCGGAGCTGGCATGGCGTGTGTCCCCACTCGATGAACTCGCTCCCAAGACTACCGCAACGGCGCCGCGCGCTGTGCCATCCTCCGCTGCATGGGACGCAGCTACGAACGCATCGATCCGCAGCTGGCCGCGTGGATCGCGGCGCAGCCCGTGTTCTTCGTCGGCACGGCGCCGCTGGCCGCGGGCGGACACGTCAACGTGTCGCCGAAGGGCGGCAGCGCGCTGCGCGTGCTCGACCCGCACACCGTGGCCTACCTCGACGGCGCGGGCTCCGGCATCGAGACGGTCGCGCACCTGCGCGAGAACGGCCGGATCGTCGTCATGCTCTGCGCGTTCGACGGCGCGCCGCGGATCCTGCGGCTGCACGGCCGTGGCGAGGTGATCGCGGCCGGGCATGCGGAGTTCGACGCGCTCGTCGGCGGCTTCCCGCGCAGCCCCTCGGTGCGCGCCGTGATCCGGGTCCACGTCACGCGCATCGCCGACTCCTGCGGCTACGGCGTGCCGCTGATGTCCTTCGAGCGCGAGCGCAGCGACACCGCCAGCTACGTGGCGAAAGCGTCCGACGAATCGATCCGCGGCTACCTGCAACGCGAGAATCGTCGCAGCATCGACGGTCTCGGCGGGCTCGGGGAGACGGAGGTCGCCGGCGTGCGGATCAACCGCGACGGCTGATCGACCCCCAACGCCTCGACTGCAATTCTGTTGCGATCGCGCAACGTCGCCAGCATCGTCCGGCCGGTCGCTTGCCGACGGCCCGTGCACGCCGGTACCTTGCGCGGCTGCCGCGACCGTCGTGGCGCGAAGCCCCAGGGGTCACACGTGAAGCTCGACATCCGCGCCACGGCGCCCATCAACGCCCGCAACGACACGATCCGGCTGAGTTTCGAGGCGGCTGAGGTGATCGGCGTCGAGCTGCCGGTGCCGGCGGCCACGCCGGTGACCTGGGTGGAGATCAACGCCGGCGAGGTCGAGCTGGCGGACTGCAATGCGTTCCGTTGCACGCTGCGGCTCGCGCCGGGCCCGGGCCCGACGCTGCGGCTGCGCGTGCGCACGGGCCCGGGCTGCGACGTCGAGCTGGATCTGGACGGCCGGGACTTCGCCCACGTCGGTCCGAACGCCGACCAGACCTTCATCCAGAACTGCTGAGCAGCAGGGGTCGCGGGCGGGGGTCGGGACGGCCCTTCGGGCGCATCCAATACTTCGCATAATGTATATTATGTTAAATTAAATATGGGGCCAGGGCCTGGGCCTGCGGCCCCAGCCCCCGCTTTGCCGATAGACTCGCGGCCGTGAGGGATTTCCACGCACTGCATTCAGCACCGCGGCGCCGTGCGGCACGGTGGGCCGCCTGGATGGGCGTCCTGCAGCTGTTGCTGCCGGCCGTGGCGATGTCGGACCCGCCCCGCGACGGCACGATCCTCGCCCGCGAGGCCTGCACGGAATCGCGCTCGGGCTACGACGCATACCGGCAGCGGATCGCCGAGCAATGGCGCGCCGACGACGCGGCCGCGCGCAGCCAGGGGCTCGTGCTGCGGCCGCTGGAGGCGTTCCTCGGCACCGCGTTGAGCGAGGGCGAATACGAGGCGCGCAAGAACCGGCTCGGCTATCGGTGCGAGCGGATCGTCTACGCGAGCGACGGGTTGCGCGTGGTGGCCTTCTTCTGGCGCCCGGACGCCGTCACGCCGGACAGCGGCCGGCTGCCGCTGATCGTCTTCAATCGCGGCGGCTACGGCGAGGAGTCGAAGCTGCGGCCCAACACGTGGTTCGGCTTTCACAACTACCTCGCGGCCGGCTACGCCGTGCTCGGGTCCCAGTACCGGGGCAACGACGGTGGCGAAGGGGTCGACGAGATGGGCGGCGCGGACCTGCGCGACGTGCTCGCGCTGCCGGCGCTCGCCCGGGAACTCGGCTTCCCGCAGGCCACGCCGACCTACGCGCTGGGCTTTTCCCGCGGGGGGCTGATGACGCTGCTGGCCCTGCACAGGGGCCTCGACGTGCGCGCCGCAGCGGTAATGGGCACGCCGGTCGATCTCACGCGGGTTCGCGACGATCCGGCGCGCCGGTCGGCACTCGCCAAGCGTATCCCGCGGTTCGAGGCCGACCCCGACGGGGCGCTGCGCGAACGCTCACCGCTGTTCAACCTGGACGGACTCGGGACACCGGTGCTGGTGCTGCACGGTACCGCCGACGCGATGGTGCCGGTGCGCGACGCGCTGCGGCTGGCCGACGAACTGCTCGCACGGCGCGTGCCGACCTCGCTCGTGCTCTACGACGGCGACTCGCACGGCCTCGCGCTGAACGGGCGGGACCGCGACGAGCGGATCATGCAGTGGTTCCGCGCGCACTAGCCGTGCGCAGCGCGTGAAGGTCGGCCGATGCGACCGCTCCGGCCCTGCCCTTCGAGGCTCCCGCTTGGCGCATTGCTGGCGCTGTGCGCGGCCGGGTGCAGTTCCGCGCCCGAGCGGCCGGCCGCGTCGTTCCGCGGCTGTGCGGAGGCCGTCGTCGCCGCCCTGCCGGCCGGCCTGACGGACGCTGAGCAGCACTGCCTCGCCTCGGCCGGCATCGCCCAGCGCTGCAGCCGCTTCGAGGCCTGGGCGGCCGGCTGGGGCAAGGAGATCCGCGACGCCCTGGGCGAAGGCGATGCGTCCATCGCCGACCTGGCGGCCGATCGCCGTGGGCGACGGTGCGCAGCGCCGCGCCGCGGCGCGGAGGAACTGCTCGCCTGCTGCCGCGGCCTCAGCAGCGGCGCACCCTGAGCAGCAGCGCGGCGCCGAGCGCCAGCAGCGCGATCGACACGCCGAACACGCCGCTGCGCGGGGCGCCGGACAGCGTCGTCGCAACGGCCACCAGCAGCGGCGACAACACGCTCGCCGCCCGTCCGATCATCACGTAGAGGCCGAAGTACTCGCCGGCATGCTGCGCCGGCGCGATGCGCGCCAGCAGTGCGCGGCTCGATGCCATGATCAGCCCGAGGCAGCCCGAGGCCAGCACGCCCGTGGCGAGGAAGGCCGCGTCGCGGGCGCGGGCGCCCGCTGCGCCGGCCGCGCTCGCGCGCGCCGCCGCCGCATCCGACGCGAGCGCCGCCAGCGCCAGCGCGCAGGCGAGCAGCAGCACGGTGCCGAGCAGCGCGCTGCCGCGGGCGCCGAACCTGCGATCGAGTGCTCCCGCGCCCAGCCCGGCGGCCGCGCCGGCGGCCAGTCCGAGCATGCCGAACAGCGTCAGCTGCGCGGTCTGCCAGCCGAGCGCGGTGGAGGCCACGATGGTGAAGAACGAGAACAGCGCCATCGTGCCGTCCCAGTACACCACGCGCGCCAGCAGGAACCGGCGCAGTTCACCGTCCTCGCGCAGCCGGCCGAGCGCGCCCCGCAGCCGCTGCGCCAGTGCAGGCAGCAGCGCAGGGCCGCCGGCCGCCGTCGCCGCAGCGTCCGCCGTCACGTCGGTGGCCGGCCGCGCGCCGGCGCGGAATGCCAGCAGGAACGGTACGAACAGCACCCCGAGCCACAAGCCGGTGCCCGCGCTGGCGAGCCGCTCCACGACGCCTGCCTCCGCCCTGCCCTGCGTCAGTTCGGTGGCGAGCGCGATCGCCGCGAGATAGCCGAGCGTGGCGGCAAAACCCAGCCCGACGCCGATTCCGCTCAGCGCGCCGACGCCGTCCGCGCGGGCGAGCTGCGGAATGCGCGCGTCGGTAAACACGCGCGTCAGTTCCACCCCGACGTAGGCGAGCACGACCAGCGCGAGGCTCGGCCACGGTGAGGCACCCTCGCCGCTCGCCGGCCACAGTCCGAGTGCGGCCGCCGCGGTGGCCACGACGCAGCACGCTGCCCAGCGCAGCCGGCTCGGGCTGTGGTCGGCCAGGGTGCCGGCGAGCGGCGCCAGTGGCAGCAGCAGCAGCGCGGCCGCGGTCAGCGCGTAGCCCCACAGTGCCGTGCCCTGCACGGGATCGGCGGCCACCTGGGCGACGAAGAACGGCGGGAACACGAGGCTGAGCACGATCGTCAGGAACGGCTCGCGGGCGGCATCGGCCAGCGCCCACGCGGTGCGCCGCGCGCGCCGCCGCTGCGCTTCGTCGCCCGCGCCGGCGCTCGGCCCGGGGGTCACCTCGCGGGGTGCCAGCGCCACGCGGAGCGCGTGGCGAGGTATTCGGCCAGGCCGGCGCGCCCGACGAGCGTCGCGAGCGCCTCGTCGGCCTCCGCGATCACCGCCTCGCGATCGAGGCGCAGGTGTGCGCCGTCGGCAACGACCTGTTCGCCCGCGATCCAGACGTCGCGCACGGCGCGGGGGTCCGGCGAGTAGACGAGGTTGGAGAACAGCGTGCGCCGCGGCGCGAGCGCCGGGGTGGCGGGGTCGATCGAGATGAAGTCGGCCTGCTTGCCCGGCTCGAGCGTGCCGATGCGGTCTTCCATGTGCAGTGCCGCGGCGCCGCCCCGCGTCATCAGCTCGAGCGCGTACTCGGCGGAACCGAAGCCTGGGTCGCCCGTGCGCTCCTTCTGCAGCAGCATCGCCATCTTGGCGGTTTCCCAGAGGTTCTGGCCATTGTTGGTCGACGCGCCGTCGACCCCGAGGCCGAGCTTCACCCCGGCCTTGCGCATTTCGGCCAGCCGCGCGACGCCCGAGGCGTAGTACGCGTTGGACACCGGGTTGTGAGACACGCCGGCGCCGGTCTCGGCGACGCGCGCGATCTCGGCGTCGTCGAGCCAGATCGCGTGCGCGAGCACGCTGCGCGAGCTCAGCGCGCCGAGCCGGTCCAGCTGCGCGACGCTGCCGTGGCCGAAGCGCTTGTGCGCGGCCTCGTGCTCGTCGCGCGAGCTGGCGATGTGCATCAGGAACGGCACGCCGGTGCGCACCGCGAGGTCGTGCATGGCCTCGACCATGGCGGGTGTGCAGCGCAGCACGCCGAGGGCCTCGGGTGCCACGGTGACGCGCGGTGAGCCGTGCGTGCGCTGCAGGCGCTCGACCTCGGCGACGGCGTCGACGACCCGCTCGCGATATGCCGGCGGCACGGCCTGCGACGGGTCGGACTCGTCGGTGGCGTCGACCGTCATGCGCGACGCGAGCACGCGCGCGCCGGACTCGCGCACGGCCTGCAGCACCCCGTCGGCCAGGTCGCGCCGCGGCGTGCCGAACTCGGCGGTGACCATCGTGGTGACGCCCGTGGTCATCAGTTCGAGCAGCGCGAGGCGCGCCGCGGCACGGCCGGCGGCGGCGTCGAGTGCCTCCAGTACCGGCCACATGCCCTTCGAGAACCACACCGCCAGCGGCATCTCGTCATAGATGCCGCGCAGCATGCCGTTCGACAGGTGCCCGTGCGCGTTGACGAGGCCGGGCATCAGCAGCCTGCCGCGCGCCGACACCACCGGGACGCCTGGCGGCACCGCACCGAGCCCGGCGACGTCGCCGACGCGGTGGATCCGCTCGCCCCTGACCCACAGGAAGCCGCGTTCCCATGCATTCCGTGCGTCGTCCATGGCGACCACCGTGGCGTCGCGGACGATGAACTCGGTGGCCTGTGCAGTTGCCGTCATGGCACCGCAGTCTAGCTCAGGCGGGGCGCGACAGCCGCGGGCGGCGTCGGTTACCCTTGCCCGCGAAGATGCCCGAAGCGCGCGAGTCCGATCTGTCCCCCGTGCTGCCGCCCCGGCTGGCTGGCCGCGTCGCGCTGGTCACTGGCGCATCGCGCGGCATCGGCGCCGCCACGGCGCGTCGGCTTGCCGCCGAGGGCGCCCGCGTCGTCGTCAATTTCCGGTCCGACGCGGCCGGCGCCGACGCCGTCGTCGGCCAGATCGCCGCCGCGGGCGGCGAGGCCGTCGCGCTGCGTGCCGACGTGCGCGATCCGGCTGCCGTGGCTGCGCTGCGCGCCGCGGTCGAGGCGCGCCTGGGCACGGTGGAGATCCTGGTCAACAACGCCGGCACGCTGCAGACGGGCGATGCGCTCGGTCTCGGCACCGAGGCGCTGCGCGCCGCGATCGAGGTCAACGTTGCGGCCCCGGTGCTCTGCGTGCAGGCCTTCGTGCCCGGCATGCTGCAGCTCGGGCGCGGCCGCATCGTCAACGTCGCGGCCACCAGCGCCTTCGGCACCACGGCGGCGGGGATCGCGCCGCAGGCAATCGCCAAGTCCGGCCTGCTGGTCTGGGGCAAGCAGCTGGCGCTGCAGCTCGGGCCGCGGGGCATCACCGTCAACGCCGTCTGCCCCGGTGCGATCGACACCGAGGTGACGCTTCCGGGCGGCGCGCTGCACGAGGCGCTCGCCGACCTGCGGCGCCGCCAGGTCGCCGCCACGGCGCTGCGGCGTACCGGCTCGATGGCCGAGGTGGCCGGCGCGATCGCGTTCCTCGTCTCGGACGACGCCGCGTTCGTGACCGGCCAGGCGCTGTCGATCGACGGCGGCCGCACCGATTTCCTCAGCCACTCCGGATAGCCGGGAGTTCCGCATGCCCGTTTCCGCCACGCGCGCGATCACCGTCGGCGTCGCCGACCTCGAGGCCGCGCTGCGGCTGTTCGCGGGCACCATGGGACTGCGCGTCGAGTGGCATGCCGCCCTCGATCCCGGCCTGCTCGGGTTCTGGGGGCTGCCCGCGACCGCGCGCGCGCGCGCGGTCGAACTGTCCTGCCGCGGCTACCCCTGGGGCCGGCTGCGTCTGGTGCAGTTCGAGCCGGGCAGCCCGCAGCGCGTGCGCGACGATTTCGGCCCGGGCGCGCCCGACTCGCCGCTCGACGTCGGGCCGAAGGCGATCGACTTCTACGTCGCCGATCCGATCGCGACGCCGCTTGCGCAGGTCGTCGCCGCGGGTTACCCCGCACGCTCGGCGCCGCGCCTGCACCAGATCGGCCACTCCATCAGCGAGGAGGTCGTCATCACCGGTCCCGACGCACTGCCCGTGCTGCTGATGGTCGGGCACCGCCACCGCGAGACCTCGCTGCGGCCCGGCAGCCCCGACGGGCCGTTCAGCGAGATCGCCACCGCCTCCGTGATCTGCCGCGACCTGGGCGCGAGCCGGCGTTTCTACGGCGAGTGCCTCGGACTCGCGGCCGTCAACGACGCCGAGACGCCCGACGAGTACCGCGCGCTGGTGGACGATCTGGTCGATGCGCCGCCCGGCACCCGCGTGCATTTCCTGCTGTATGCCGCACCGGGCGAGGCCAGCGGCAAGATCCTGCTGATCCACTTCTTCGAGCGCACGGGCCGGCGGCTCGCCGGGCGCATGCGGCCGGGCCACCTCGGCTTCTCGATGTTCAGCCACGAGACCGGCGACCTCGACGCGCTGCACCGCTCGCTTCGCGCCGCCGGTGCCGAGGTGCTGCGCGCGCCCTGCCCTGTCCCGACCCCGGAGGGCGAGCGCCGCGCGATGCTGGTGCGCGGCCCGAACGAGGAAATGTTCGAGTTCGTCGAGCGCTGAGCGCCGATGAGCGCGCTTTGGTCGCTGCTGCCGCTGCTGGCGTGCTTCGCCGTCGGGCTCGCGCTGCGGCAGTCGGGGCGCGCGCCACAGCCGCTCGGCGAGTTCGCCAACCGCTGGCTGATCGGCGTGGCGCTGCCCGCCACCATCCTCGAGATCGTGCCGGGGCTGCGTCTCGAACCGAGTCACCTGTA
>JBIIDW010000420.1:0-3134 GCA_044238215.1 Steroidobacteraceae bacterium | reverse complement strand
CCCAGCCGGCGATAGAGGTCCGCCATCTCATAGGTCGCGCGGGTGGCCACGTCCGCCACCCGGTATTCGGCGGCAGTGCGGTAGCCGGCGAGCGCCTTGTCGAGTGCGCGCCGCTTCGCATCGAGGCTGCGCCGCAGCGGCGCGACGAGCTTGATGGCACGGAACGAATCGCGCGCCGGCTCGGTCAGTGCGAGCTGCGCGCGCGCCGCGAGCGTGCGCGTGCGGTCGGAACGCGCCGCGCCGGCATCGGCGTCCGCGCGGATGACGTCGCGGAGCCACCGGCGGCGCGCGTCTTCGTCGCGGGCACCGCCTGCGAGCTCTGCCAGTCTCTGGCGCACCTCGATCGCGTCGGCCAGCGGGGCGGGATACTCCTTGACGTAGCGCTCCAGCACGCCGCGGCCGCGCGTGACGTAGCCCCCGTCGATGAACAGGTCGGCCGCCGTCAGCAGCGCCTCGCGCCGCAGCGCCGGCTCCTCGGTCTCGGCGTTGGCGATGCGCTCGAACTCGCGTGCCGCATCGATCGGTCGCCCGGCCTCCTTGTACGCCACGGCGAGATTGCGTCGCACGTCGGCCTGGCGGGCATCGCGCGGATGGCGACGTCGGTACTCCTCGAGCGACACGATGGCGCCTGCCCAATCCTGCATCGTCACCTGCAGCGCGGCGGCATCATAAAGAGCCGTGGCACGCACCTCCGGGTCGGGGGCGGTGTCCGCGGCCTTGCTGAACGCCGCCACTGCGGCCGCGCCGCTCCCGGCGGCGCGCAACGCCTCGCCCTGGCGGTACATGGAACCGGCGAGCCGGCCCGAGAGATCGGTCCGGATCGGGTCGCGCGCCGGTGCAAGCTCGACTGCGCGAGCGTAAGCGGACTCGGCCTTGTCGAAGACGCCCTGGTCGAAGTACGACTGGCCGATGATGGACCAGGCGATGCGTTGGCGCGCGGGATCGATCGCGGGCCGATGGGCCAGCGCCGCCTCGGCGAGTGTGATGGCGCGCGGCAGGTCGCCGAGCGCGAACACGTCCTGGGCGGCACGCACGCGCACGCCACCCGCATCGGGATGGGCGGGAAAGCTGTCGGCAAACCGCGTCGAGGCGGCGATCTGGCGTTCGTGCCACGCGCGCTGCGCGTCACCCGCCAGGCGTTCGCGCTCCCGCTGGTAGGCGACCAGCGAGGCATAGCCGGCCTCGGCGGCGCGAGGGAAACCCGGCGCGTCGTAGGCCACGGTCTCGAACTGCGCGACAGCTTCCGGATACTGCTCGCCCGCGAGCAGGGTCTCGGCGAGCAGGTAACGCGTGTCGGCGCGGGTGGGCTCGTCGGGAAACGCGGCGAGATAGTCCCGGTACCAGCCGGCCGCGACCAGGAAGTCGGCGGGCTTGGCCGACCTCTGCGCCGCCGCGTGGTACCAGGTCGCGAGGTCGCGGTATCCGGTACGCAGCTCCTGCACCACCTCCGGAAACTGCTCGCGGGTACGCCCCTGCCAGAACGGGCCATCGAACCGGTAGCGCGCCACGTAGTCGCGGCGACCGTCGATGACCAGCTCGCTGAATCCGCCCTGGCCGTAGGCCTCGATGGACCGACGCGCCAGCGGAATGGCGCGCACGTCCAGCGGGTTGAGGTCGGCATAGGCCCGGTAGGCCACGGCCGCGTCCTGGTACCTCTGCTTCTCGACGTAGAGGTTGCCCAGGCTGTCGTAGAGCAGGTGCGAGTACGACGGCTGGCCGCGCTCCGCAACGAAGCGCCCGAGGCTGTCGGTGCCATCGAGGTAGGTGAAGGTCACGCTCATCACGCGCAGGGTGTCCTCGACGAGCTCGCGATCCGCGCGCGACAGCGCGTCGATCGCCACGCCATCTCCGGCGCCGCCGGACGGCTGCAGCTTCGCGTCGAGCACACCCGCGAACGAGCCGAGGCACTCCTCGTTCAGGCCCTGCTTGAACCTCGACCACCCGTGCTTGTAGAGGCTCTGCAGATGGAATCCACCGCTGGTGCCCTGCGCCAGCACCCGCGCGTAGGCCTGCTCCGCTTCGGGGTAACGCCCCGCGGAGAACAGCAGTTCACCGCGGCGGAACTCGATTTCATCGAGCTCTGGCGTGGCCGGGAAGCGCTTCAGCAGCTCGTCGAGCGTGGCGAGCGCCTGCTCGGGCTGGGCCGTCGTCTCGTAGGCGCGCGCCAGCTGGTAGAGGACCTGGTCGCTGCGGACGTAGTCGGGATACTCGGTGAGCAGCGTCGTGTAGAACCGGATCGCCTCGCGCGCCTGTGAGTCGACCGACGAGACCTCGCGATCGATGCGCTCCGCCTCGCCGGCCTCCAGGTTCAGGTCGCCGAGCCGGCGCAATGCCTCGGCGCGCAACTCGGGGTCGCGGGTGTCGGCTTCCAGATAGCGCCGGTAGTTCTCGATGGCCTGCGCGGGCGTCGCCTGCAGCGCGCGCCCGCGCTCGACCGGCACGGGCCGCTTCGGCAGATCGCCGATCGTACGGGGCGCGGTGCCCTGCGCCGCCGCCCAGCCGCTGGCGAGCGCAGCGACGGCGACGATCGAAGCGACAGCGGCGTGCAGGTGCGGCAGTTTCGCGCCGCGGCTCGCGCGCCCGCTCATGGCGCCGCTCCCGGGGTTCCCGGTGAGGTCACCGGCGCCGGCTGCGGTGCTGCCGACGGGTCGGGGGTCGATGCCCTGTCGTAGAGGGCGGCCAGCGCAAACCGGACCTGCACCTCGTAACCGTCGATGCGGCGTATCCGGCCCTGCAATTCGTCGACCATGATCGCGGTGAGGTCCCCGCGTCCGGCGGCCCGCGCCGCGGCAAGCCTGGACTGCGTGGCCGCGAGCCTCGACCTGGCCGCCTCGAGCCGCTCGACGCCGACCCCCGACCCGGAGCGGGCTGCGCGCGCCGCCTCGAGGCGATCGACGCGCTCACGCGTCTCGAGCAGCAACCCCCCGGCACGCGAGACGTCGAGTTCGCGCTCCTGCAGGTTGCCCGGCTGCGCGTCGATGGCGTCCCAGAGCACGACGCCGCGCAGGAGGCGCGCGCGCGCGCGCAGCGCATCATCGACAGCGGCGGCTTCGCCGGGCGCGGCAAGCGCCTGCTCGAGCCGCACGACACGCTCCCAGCGCTGCTGGACGTCGGCCGGCGCGACCACGAGCGGG
>JBIIDW010000421.1:0-3134 GCA_044238215.1 Steroidobacteraceae bacterium | reverse complement strand
GTCGCTGGTCGAGCCGGCGGCCGGCGAGCGGGCCCCTGGTGTTCCCGAGCCGTCGTTCGAGATCGGCCCGCCACGCAGTTTCGTCGATCCGGACCGCGTGAACCTGTTCACCTACCCGAACGGGATGCTGTCGTTCAACGTCGGCGCGCGTGCCTACCTGTTCGATCCCGACCTGCCGTTCCTCTATGAGCTGTTCGCGCGCGTCAACGCCGACGCGGACCTCGGCCGCGGATTCAGCGTCCACGGCAGCTACGTGCAACGCCTGAAGAGCCAGTTCGACAGGATCGAGCGCGTGTCCGACTCGCAGCTGCCGCGGGTCCGTTCCGATTCCGCCGAGTATCTGAAGCAGGGCAGCAGCCGTGTCGATCGCCTTGCGCTCGTGCACCGGGCCACGCTCGCGGAGGGCCTGTATTACCAGTCCTTTGCCGGCTGGCTGGAGGAGATGTACGCGGGCGCGGGAGTCGAGGTGCTGTACCGGCCGCAGGGCAGCCGGTTCGCGGTCGGCGGGAACGTGATCGCCGCCCGGCAGCGCGAGTTCGACGGCGGCCTCAGGCTGCGCGATTACCAGACGGTGACCGGGCACCTCAGCGTGTACTGGGCCAGTCCCTGGCACGACCTCGACTTCGCCATCCACGCCGGCCGTTACCTCGCCCGCGACGTCGGCGCGACGCTCGAGATCCAGAAGCGCTTCTCCAACGGCTGGTCCGTCGGGGCGTTTGCGACGCTGACCGACGTGCCGTTCTCGCAGTTCGGCGAGGGCAGCTTCGACAAGGGGATCATGTTCAGGATCCCCATCGACTCCGTCTCGCGCGCCAATACCCGCAGTGCCTATCGCACGATCCTGCGCTCGATCCAGCGCGACGGCGGCCAGCGGCTGGAGAGCTGGGGCACGGGGCTCTGGGAAGACCTGCGCGGGTCGCACCACGTCTGGCTTGAGCAGGACCGCGACCGCATGGTGCCGCCATGAGGCTCGTCGCGGCAATGATCCTCGCGCCTGTGCTGTCGGGCTGTGTGGTCCAGTCGCTGCAGCTCGACGAGGTGAGGGCGCGCGCGCCGGGCCGTGGCACGGTGCCGGCGGACGCGCGGCCCTTCCAGTGGCGTCTCGAGTTCAACGGTGCGCGCTACGTGGTGTTCCCCGTCGCCGAGGGTGACGGCTTCGTGTTCAGGGACGCAGGCGCGATCGAGGTCGGATTCGACGGCGTCGACGTCACCTACGTCCGGGGCCTGCCGGGTGCGGTTGGCGACTTCGAGATCCGCCGCGGCGCCGGAAGCCGGCGTATCGAGCGACCCGGCCTCGCGCCACAGCCGCTGGTTTGCGCGCCCATCGAGGAGGCGGGGCGGGGCTGGCGGACACGCTGCACGGCGACGATCGACGGACGCGACTACGCCATGGACGCGGAGGGGCTCAACGGCCCTGATGGCGGGCTGCAGGCCGTCGCGGTCGCGCTCGTGCCGGGCGCGGCGCCACTGGTTCTCCGGCGCGCGGGCAGTCCGCCCGGCGCGGGTCTTTGAGAAGAAGAAATCCATCAAGTCATCGGCAAGGGGATCGACACATGAAATCGCGCAGGGTTTCCACCCTGGCCCTCGGGGCCACCGTCCTGATGCTCGCGCGGGGTTGGGAGGTGCTGGCGCCCGAGACTGCCAGCCTCTACCGCTTCGACCCGCTGCGCATCTCCACGGCCGTCGTCGCTGCGGACTTCGGCGGCTCCCCGCCGCCGCTGCCGCAGGGGCACGGCCACAAGATGTTCGACAAGGGCGGGCCACCTCCACCGCCGCCGCCGCCGCCCGGGGGCAAGGGCGGTGGAGGCAAGGACGGCAAGGACGGCAAGGACGGCAAGCACCACGACAAGCACCACGACAAGCACAAGCCGCCGCCGAAGCCGAAGCCGCCAAAGCCGGAGCCGCCGCCGCCAACCACGACGACGACGACCACGGTAACGACCACGACGACGACGACTTCCACCTAGCTCCAGGAAGGCCGTTGGTCGCGGGCCCGCGTCAGCTCTGGGGCGCGGGCCTCCTCGCGACCTCGTTGCGGATCTGCGTGCCGAGCAGGAAGCCGGCACCAACCATGACGGCGACGCTGGCAAAGGCGACCTGGTAGCTGCCGTACAGATCGAAAAGGTAGCCGGTGACCCAGCTGCCGAGCCCGACTCCCACCGACTCGCAGAGGTTGATGACGCCGTTGATGCGGCCGATCTCGCGCAGACCGAAATTGCTCACCGCAAGCATGCTGTAGAGCGTGAAGGCGCCGCCCCAGCCGAGCCCGATCGCCGCCACAGCAGGCCACAGCAGTTCGCGCTGCAGCGTTGCCAGTGCCACGACGCCGGCGAACATCAGCCCCACGCACCACAGGAAGACCTTGTGCCGGTCGAACCGGTCGGCGAGGACCCCCGCCAGCATCTTCGAGATCATGGCCAGCATGCTGAACAGCAGGAAGGCCCTTGCGGCCTCCGCCAGCGCAAAGCCCAGACCCTTGGTCATGTGCAGCACGAGGTGCTGAAGGAACGCGAAGATCGAGTAGTAGGTCAGGAAGCCCGAGATGCAGATCGCGTAGAACGTGCGGGTGCGCAGCGCTTCGGCGAACGTCAGGCCCTCGCTCTTGAGGTCGGCGACGCGGTCGTCCTGCCCCACCGCCCTCGCGCCGGCGTGGCGCGGCATGCCCCGCACCAGCATGGCGATCAGCAGGAACATCGCGAGCGGCAGCAGTGCGTTGATCCTGAACGCCGCGCGCCAGCCCTGCTCGAGGATGATGGCGGCGTTCATCGACGGCAGCAGGGCGCTGCCGAGGCTGGTACCGACCAGCGCGATGCCCAGCGCCAGTCCGCGGTGCTTCACGAACCAGCTGGACACGAGCAGGATCACGACGGCGCCACCGGCGCAGGCCACCCCGAAGGCGAAAATCACGTGGATGCCGTAGATCTGCAGCAGCGCCGCACGCGGGTCCGACGGCAGTTCCGCGTAGCCCAGCATGCCGAGCGAAAGGCTGGCCATGCCGGCCATCAGCAGGTACTTCGGGTTGAGCCTGTCGAGCAGCACTCCTACCGGCGGCGCGAGCAGCGCGGCGATCCAGAACGTCAGCACGTCGCGGAACTTCAGGTCCGCGCGTGGCCACCCGTACTCGTCGAGCAGTG
>JBIIDW010000017.1:0-11207 GCA_044238215.1 Steroidobacteraceae bacterium | reverse complement strand
ACATCCACACCACGCTGCTGGGTGGCGGCTTCGGTCGGCGACTCGAGGTCGACTTCATTCCTGCCGCCGTCGAGGCCTCGAAGGCGGTGGGCAAGCCGGTCAAGGTGATCTGGAGCCGCGAGGAAGACACGACGCACGACACCTATCGGCCGCCGGCGCACGACGAAGTCGCGGGTGCGTTCGACGCCGAGGGCAGGCTGGTGGCCTGGAAGCTCGACCTCACCGGGCCCTCGATCACGGCGCGCATGTTCCCGGCCGTGGTCGAGACGGCGATCGATCCGTTTGCGGTCGAGGCGGCGACGAACTATCCCTACGACGTGCCGAACGTCGCGGTGAACTACAACCGCGAGGAGGTCGGCGTCGACGTCGGTTACTGGCGCTCGGTGAGCCACGCGCTCAACTGCTTCGTCGCGGAGAGCTTCATGGACGAGCTCGCGCTCGCCGCGGGCAAGGACCCGTACGAGTTCCGCGCCGCCCTGCTCGGCAAGCAGCCGCGCTTCAGGCGCGTTCTCGACGAGGCCGCATCGCGGGCGGGCTGGGGCAAGGCGCCCGCCGGGCATCACCAGGGCATCGCGCTGATGGAGGGCTACGGCACCTACATGGCGCAGGTGGTCGAGGTGTCGGTGACGGGCGGCAGGCTCGCGGTGCACCGCATCACCTGCGCGGTCGACTGCGGCCAGATGGTCAACCCCAACATCGTCGACCAGCAGGTCGAGGGCAGCATCCTGTTCGGCCTGACGGCCGCGCTGTGGGGCGAGATCACGCTGGCGCGCGGCCAGGTGCAGCAGCGCAACTTCGACAGCTACCGGATGCTGCGCCTGCCCGAAGCGCCGCGGATCGACGTGCACCTGCTCGACAGCAGCGAGGCGCCGGGCGGCATCGGCGAGCCGGGCACCGCGGTGGTCGGGCCGGCGCTGGCCAATGCGATCTTCGCTGCCACCGGCAAGCGCCTGCGCGCGCTGCCGGTCGCGCGGCAGGGCATCGTCACCGCCTGAGCAGCGGCCGCCGGCTCAGGCCGGTCGCCGGCCGTCGGCGATCTCCGCCGTGAGCGCCTCGGAAACCTGCCACAGCCGCTCGGCCATGGCGTCGTCCTGCATGGAGCCGCCGGGGATCTCCGGGTTGCAGTTCGAGAAGAACTGGCCGCTGACACCGGCCAGCGACGGGTGCGTGGCGACGTAGACCTGCGTGGCCGCCCCGGCCTCGACCGACTTCATGAAGGTCCAGCCGATCAGCCTGCCGGCGAAGGACTTCAGCGGCTGGTGGCGGCCGAGTTCGGTGAGGATGACCCCCGGGACGATCACGTTGGCTGTGGCCGGGGTGCCCGCGAGCCGCCGCGCCAGGGCGCGTGCGAACAGGCCGTTGGCGAGCTTTGAGTGGCCGTAGGCCCTGGTGGGCTGGTAGTCACGCTCGCCCGAGAGGTTGTCGAACTCGATGCCCGCCGCCGGAGCGCGCCGGTACTGGCCGCTGCCGACCACCACGACGCGCCCCTGCGGCGCGGCGGCGACCTTGGGCAACAAGGCGTTGACCAGCCAGAAGTGACCGAGGTGGTTGGTGACGAACTGCTTCTCGAGCCCGTACACCTGCTCGAGCTTCGGCAGTTCCATCACGCCGGCGTTGCAGATGATGCCGTCGAGCGACGCAAACGAGGCGGACACCTGTTCCGCACAGCGCTGCACGGAGCGGTAGTCGGTCAGTTCGAGCGCCACGGGCGCGAACAGGCCGGAGAGCCGCCCGACCGCTTCCGCGGCCCTGTCGAGCGTGCGGCCGGTCGCGATCACCTGCGCGCCGCGCAGCGCGAGCACGCGGATGGTCTCGAAGCCGAGGCCTCCCGTTGCACCGGTGACGAGATAGGTCTTGCCCGTCAGGTCGAGACCCTTCGTGACCTCCTCGGCCGTGGACTCGCGCCCGAAGGGCCCCACCGGCACGCCGGGCGGACGCGCCGCCGGCGCGTCGACGCGACCGCGCACGCGCTGCAGGTAGAAACCGGCGGCGCCGAGCGCGACCAGCGCGGCGCCGCCGCCGATCAGAGCGCGGCGACGGACGGTGCCCATGGCGCGCGGATCGTCTGGCGGAGTTCGGCGTCGTAGCCGCCGGCGAGGAACTTCAGCACGTCGGCCTCGACCTCCGCCGGACTCTCGACGTAAGGGTAGTGGCCGTACTTCGGGTACTTCCGGATGAGGCTCGGCGCCGCGGTCATCCAGTAGCTCTGGATCTCCGCCTCGGTGTGCACCAGGGTCGGGTTCGCCATGCCCTGCAGGATCATGGTGGGTGCCTTGACCCTGGCCAGGTATTCCGAGGTGTCGCCGGTGCGGAAGTTCCTGAGGTACTCGCGGGCAGCCGGGCGCCCGCCGGCGCGGCGGTTCATGTCGTAGACCATCTCGACGAATTCCGGCGGCAGCGGACGCAGCGAGGGGATGTTGCGGCCGAGGTCTGCCTCCCACTGCGACTTCGAGCGGTACTGCAGGGTGATCCACTGCTGGATCGCGCTGCCGCGGCCGCGGTTCGGGTTGCTCTGCGGCGTGCGCGGCATGCCCCCGGAGTTGATCAGCACGAAGCGGTCGACGCGCTCGGGGTGCGCGCCGGCGTGGATGAAGGCGATCTGGCCGCCGGACGAGGTGCCGACGAGATGGTAGCGCGATACGCCGAGCCGGCCGGGCAACTCGTCGAGGATCCGCACGTTGCGGCCCATGTCGTTGACGCCCTTGCCGTCGAAGCCGGTCAGGCCCGCGTTCAGGTAGTCCATGCGGATCACGCGGTAGCCGCTCTTCAGCAGCGCGGCGGCCATGCTGTCCCAGCTGCGCAGGCTCATGAACGAGGCGTGGCTGAGCACCACGACCGGCGGGTTGGTCACGCCCTGCGGCGCTTCGTCGAAGTAGTGGACGCGGATCCCGTCGATGTCGATCCAGCGCGAGGCCGGCGTCGCGTACTTCTTCTCCAGTTCCGCCAGCGGGATCTCCAGCCAGCCCCGCGACAGCACCAGCCAGCCGCCGATCACGACCAGGACGGCCGCCGCGAGCAGGCCACCGACCACCTTGTAGACCACGTTCGTCGTCATCGTTCTCCCCCTGTCCCCACCGCCGCATGATGCCGCAATCCGCAGCCGAAGCCGAAGGAGATCCGCGTGCCGGCCTACATCGTGACCGTGGTGGAGTTGACGAAGATGACCGATGACTTCAAGCGCTACTCGGCGGGCGCGGCGGCGCTGTCGGCACGGTTCGGCGGCGAATACGTGATCCGCGGCAAGCCTGCGCAGGTCTACGAGGGCGAGTTCCTGAAGGGCAAGAGCGTGGTCGTGTCGCGCTTCCCGAGCATGGAGAAGCTCAAGGCCTTCTACGAGAGCGAGGAGTACCAGAAGAACCTGAAGCCGTTGCGCGAGGGCACCGGCATCTACGACCTCGCTGCGTTCGAGGGTCCATGACGGCGCGTCGGGGCTTCCTCGCCGGACTGCTGGCCACCGCTTCGGCGGCGGCGCTGGGCGAGGCGGGCGCCGCCCCTGCGGCGCCCTCCCGCGCGCCTGCGGCAGGTGTCGAGGACCCGGCGGCGTTCAACCGCCACTACCGGCGCATCCGCTACGCGCCGGGTGGCGAACTGCTGTTCTGGTGGATGCGGGGGCGCCGCTACGGGCTGGTCGACAACCAGCTGATCCCCTTCTTCGACATGCACGTCGGCTCGATGCATCGCTGCCGCGACCTCGACGCCGACCGCTATGAGGTGGCCAGCGCGTCGGCGATCTATTTCACTGATATCGAATCCGGTGAACTGATCGAAGATTGGAACAATCCGGTCACTGGAAGCGTCGTTCGGTTCAATTACGCGGCACCGAGGCCGGGCAGATCGGAGTACTCCTACCGCGACGGCACGCTCGAGTCGGCGCCCATGGTCGGGGTTCGCCAGGAAGAGCGGCACAGCCACTCGCCGCTGCGCGTGGTCGGTGACGAAGCCTGGTTCACCGAGGAGAGCGCGATCGTCGCGCGCTTCGAGGGGGCCCCCCGGCCGATCAGGGTGCACGACACCTCGACCTACGGCAGCCCCGTGGCCGCGCTGCTCGACCCGCAAGCGCGGTTCGTGCCGGCGGTCGAGCACTTCAACGACTACAACGACTGGTCGCCGCGCTTCCGGATGGGCGACCGCCCCGGCAGCAGCGTGGCGCGCTGCTCGGGCCGCAAGGTGGCCACGCTCGGCGAGATGCCTGCCGACTTCCTGCGGCTCGCCCGGCGAGTCCACCCGGAGGCGTTCGCCGACCCGGCGCGGACGCTGGGCTGAGACGCGCGCGCCGCGCCGACCGCCGACTCAGCGCTGCGGCGGACCCGCCGTCGGACCCTCTTCCGGCCCGTCGGGCGGCGGCGCCTCGCGCTCCGCGCGCTCGGCCTGCTGCAGCAGCAGGTAGAACACGTGTCGCGACATGGTCTCGCGCAGCTGCTCGCGCTCGGCTTCGCCGGCCGCGTCGGCCTCGAAGGCGTCGATCTCGTCGCGGGTCACGAGGCCCTTGCCGATCATCAGCCGCTCGAGGGTGTCGAGCCGCTCGCGCGTGACCATCAGCTCGGAGAGCAGCGCGATGTTCATCGAAAGGAGCGTGTCGCTGGACGGGTCCTCGAAGAACTCGGGCCGGTGGCCGCGGGCCGCGCGCGGCAGCACGGGCGGCTTCTTCGGCGGCGCCGCGCTCATGCGGCCACCGCGGCGCGAGCACCCTCGCCCGAGCCCGAGCCCGAGCCCGCGGCGCGCCGCGTGCCGACCAGCATCGCGAAGCCGAGGCCCGACCCTGGGGGCGCGCCGTAGCCGAGCGCGCGCGACTGCCCGATTGCGGCCGCGATCTTCGCGCGATCGCTGCCGGCCATCACCGCGGTGAAGTCGCGGAAGATCTCGTCCTCGGCGAAGCCGGCCTTGCGCATCTCGGCGTGCAGGTCCATCTGCCGGTAGGCGGTCCAGAACGGCTCGTTGTTGAACTGGGTTTCGTTCGTGTAGATGAAGCGCCGGTAAGGGTCGATCTCGGCGAGCTGCGGCAGGTCGACGTGCACGGCGAGCCCGCCCGGCGCCAGCAGCCGGCGTGCCTCGGCGAGGATGGCCGGCCAGGCCCGCGCCGACGTCTCGTGCGCGAGGATGTGCGAGACGACGAGGTCGAAGTGCCCGTCGGGGAAGTCGGTGTGCTCGGCGTTCTGCTGCGAGAAGTGCACGGCGAGACCGAGAGATTCCGCGCGGGCGTGCGCATAGCGCAGCAGCGGTGCGGAGATGTCGATGGCGTGGATCTCGGCCTCCGGGTAGCGCCGCGCGTAGGCCAGCGTGCTGTGGCCGATCGTGCAGCCGAGGTCGAGGATCCGGCGCGGCCGGAAGTCCGGCCAGACCTTGTCGAGGTAGCCGATGACGCCGCGGCCCATGTAGTCGGTCATGCCGCCCGCGCCCGACTGATACATGTTGATCGAGCGGTCGTAGATCGCGCCGGCGGCGACGTCGCCCTCGAACAGCTCGTTGGCGTAGCCGCCCGGCTGGCAGTGGATGTCGACCGCCGTGACGTAGCGCGGCACCTTCAGCTGCGGGTCCAGCCGCAGCGAACCCAGGCCGCGCGGCAGCGTGCGCGCCTTCTCGGCGAGCTCCTGCAGCTGCGGTTGCACGGAGTCGATCAGGGTTTCGAACATGAGTTCCTGGATCACTCGATGGGTGCCGAGCTGGAAGCGCACGTAGGGGTGGCCCATCATCGCCCGGCGGATCTCGCGATGGTCGTCCACCACCTGCCCGCCGTTGGCCTCGCGCAGCGCGGGCTCGACGGTCCGGTAGTACATCTCGCGGCTGCCGGCCGCGAGCTTCGGCAGCAACCGCTGGCGCAGCGTGCGCACGGCGCGCTGGCGCGCCGCGTCGTCGTGCGAGCGGCGGGCCATCATCGGGTGCTCGGCCTGGTTGCGGGGGATTTCGCCCATCGTTCGACCTCGTTTCAGCCAGTGAGATGATCCTAACCGAGCGGCGGGGGTTCCGGGATTACACTGGGCGCAACGGGAGGGAGGTCGGGCCATGGAACAGCGGGCGCGAGGCGCGGGCAGCGGCGGGATTCCGCTCCACACGCGATTCCTGTTCGGCTTCACCGCCGTCATGGAATCGACCAAGTTCCAGATCTACGAGCTCTTCCTGATCTTCTACTACGCGCAGGTCCTCGGGCTGAAAGGCAGCCTGGCGGGCCTCGCCGTCGCCATCGCGATCCTCGCCGACGCGTTCATCGATCCGCTGATCGGCAGCTACTCCGACAGCTTCAAGGGACGCTACGGGCGCCGGCACACGCTGATGTACCTGGCGATCCTTCCGACGGCGATCTTCGTCTACCTGCTGTTCTCGGCGCCGGCGGGCCTCGGCCAGCTCGGGCTGTTCGCGTGGCTGCTGACGCTGTGCCTCGCGGTGCGCATCGTCGGTTCCTTCTACGCCGTGCCGGCCGCTGCGGTAGCGGCCGAGCTCACGGACGACGCGACGGTCCGGGCCGAGCTCGGCATCTGGCGCCAGGTCGTCACGGCCGGGGTCAACATCGCGCTCACCTGGGCGATTTTCGCGCTCGCGTTCGTGCCCACCGAAGCGTTCCCCAAGGGCCAGGAGAACCCGGACAACTACCCACGCTTCGCGCTGCTGCTGGCGGGCGTGATCATGACCGCCGCGCTGTTCGGGGCGCTGGGCACGCAGAAGCCGATCATGGCCTACGAGCAGGGGCGTCTGGTCTCGAAGCCGAGGAAGTTCGGCATCCTCGATTCGCTGGGCGCAACCTGGCGGGCGCTCGCCGACCTGCGCAACTTCCGCGCGATGTTCCTCGGCCTGCTGTTCGCCGGCGTGATGGGCTCGTACTTCCGCTCGTTGAACCTGCACCTCGGCACCTACTTCTGGGAACTGTCCACGGCGCAGACGGGCGCGTGGCTGATGAGCGTGCAGATCGCCACCTTCGTCGCGGCGATCGGTACGCGCTTCGCGATCGGCCGCATCGAACCCAAGCACCTCTACGTCAGCGGCGTGATGCTGCTGGTGGTGGGCTACGTGCTTGCGCCGACGCTGCGACTCGCCGACCTGATGCCGCCGAATGGCAGCCCGCTGCTCGTGCAGCTGCTGTACGCCGCCAACCTCGCGGTCGGCGCCGGCCAGGGCCTGATCATGGCCTGCTCGCTGGTGATGTTCGCCGAGACCGCCGACGAGTACGCGTACGAGAAGGGTGAGTCGCGCACCGGCATGCTGCTGGCCTTCCTGCCGCTCGGCAACAAGCTCTCCTCCAGCCTCGGCAAGCTCGGCGCAGGCGTGGTCGTGCAGTGGGTTGCGCTCCCCGTCGGCCAGAAGGGCGCCGAGGTCGACCCGCAGTCGCTGACCAACCTCGGCTTCGCCGCCGTCAGCCTGACCGCGCTCGCGGGGCTCGTCGCGCTCGGTTTCTATTCGCGCTACCACCTGCCGCGCGCACGCCACGCCGAGATCGTGCGCGGCCTGCAGTCCATGCGCGCCGAGCACGCGGCTGCGACGGCCGCCGCCGCCTCGGCTGCGACTCCGCCTGCCACTCCGCCTGCCACCACCGGGAGACCGTCCTGATGTCCACGATCGTCCTTTCGCAGCGCGAGTGGCGGGTCGAAGACCCGCTGGCCGAGGCTCTGCCGGCGCTCGTCGCGGCGCGTACGGAGGCCGTCCGCCGGCAGCTCGAGGCCGGGCCCGTGCTGGTCGTGATGCCTCAGGCGACGCGCACTGCGGACGTGCCGACGGAGCCGGCCATGCTGGCGCAGGTCGGTGCGCTCGCCATCGGTGCCGGCACGTGGCTCGCCGGCTCGGCCTGGGTGCTTGCCGGCGAACATCCGTCGGGCGGTGCCGCGCCGTCGATCGTCGCGTTCCTCGTCGGCGACGACGGGCGCGTCCGCCTGCGCGCGGACAAGATCACGCCCGAACTGGTCAACGGCTTCGCCGATGGCACCAGCGCGCTCGGCCAGCCCGCGCCGTTCGCGGTGGTCGCCACGCCCTTCGGCCAGGTGGGCCTGCTTCCCGGCGAGGACATCCTCTACACCCCGTACGCCCGCTCGCTGGTCTTCCACGGCGCGGAGCTGATCATCAACCCTTCGCTCGAGCGCTCGGACGACCTGTTCGAGCCGCGCCAGGCCGCCCGCTTCGCGCGCGCGGGCGACAACGCCTGCTACGTGGCGGTGACCAGCCCGTCGCGCCACAGCACCGACGGCACGTCGGTGGCACTGCCGCCGGCCACCGCCCTCTACAACCCGGCGGGGGCGCCCGTCGTGGCGCGGGGTGCCGAGGACTTCGTCTTCCCCGACCACGACCTGCAGTCGTTGCGGCGCGGCCGCGTCAACCCGCAGCGTTCCTTCCCCGCGATCGTGCGCGCGAACACCTACTCGCGGGGCTACCAGCGTGCGGCGTCCGCGGCGAAGGCAGCGGGGCTGGTTCGCCCCGCGCCGCGCAGCGCCGACGGCTGGCGCGAGGAGGCGCGCAGGCGGCTGGCCGAGCGCGCGCCGCCGCCGTCGCGTCACGCCAAGGTCGAGGAGCAGTACGAGGTGCTGCTCGTCCAGGAGTGCCCGCGGCTGATCCCGCTCGACCGCTCCATCGACGCGCGCGCCATCATGCTGAAGAACCTCGACGAGTCGCTGGAACTCGCGGGATCGCGCGCGAACATTCCGTCGGTGCGCATCTGCGTGTTCCCGGAGTTCTGGCTCACGGGTCCCGGCGGCATCGGCGGCGTCAGCCGCACGGTCGACGACATGGCGCGCCTGTCGATCAGCTATCCCGACCCGATCTTCGACCGCATCGCGGAATTCGCGCAGCGCCACAAGGTCTACATGGCGTTCCAGAACTTCGAGATCCACCCGAAGCTGCCGGGACGCGTGTTCAACTCCGCTTTCCTGGTCGACGACTCCGGCAACCTCGTCCACACGTACCGCAAGAACCAGTGCGCGGACGTCTGGGGGCTGCTGCCCGACACCACGCCCGGCAGCGTGCTCTCGCAGTACCTCGACGCCTTCGGCACGGATGCGCTGTTCCCGGTCGCCGACACGCCGCTCGGCCGGCTCGCCAACATGATCTGCTTCGACAACATGATTCCCGAGGTGGCGCACGGGCTTCGCCGCGCGGGGGCCGAGGTGATCCTGCACTCCACTTCCGAACCCCACGGCGGCGCGGGACGCGAGATCTGGGACACGGGGCGGCGCATGCGCGCGTTCGAGAACACCGCCTACCTGCTCTCGGCGCTCGAGGGTGGCGAGCATCAGAGTCACGATTCCGACACCTACACCTTCTTCCGCCGTGGCCACTCGCGCATCGTCCGCTTCGACGGGCGCGTCGAGGGCACGGTCGACGGCCCGGGCCCGGTCGCGTTCCGCGTCAACGTGGATCTCGGCGCGCTGCGGCGCGCCCGCGCCAATCCGTTCGTGCACTACGCGCTGTGGGACGACCCGACGGTCTACGCCGACGTCTACGCCGGCGACGTGGGCCTGCCGAACGACATCTGGGCGGGCGATCCCCAGGTGAATCCTTACCTCGGCGCAGCGCAGCTGAAGCGCCGCATCGACGACTACGTCGCGCGCGGCATCTACGTCGCGCCGGGTGCGGTGCCGACGCGCGCGACCATCCCCGACGCGGTCTGACGGCCCGTGGCGTCGCGGTCATTCTGGGAGCGGGCCGCCGGCTGCTGGGCCGGCGAGGCGTCCTACTTCGACGGTGCGATGCAGCCGATCATCCCCGCCTACGGCAACGTGCTGCGGATCGCCGCGCAGCGCGGCGGGACGGCGTCCATCGAGGAGTGGAAGCAGTATCCGCCGAGCGAACTGGCGCGTGCCGCGGGCGGGCCCGGTCTCGGCGCCGACGAGGGGTTCGAGGTGGCGTCGGTGCAGCGCGGCACGCTCGGTGCCGACGGCGTGCTCGACCTCGGCGCCGACGGTCGCTGGGCGCCGGTCGACGGGCACTCGGCGCTGCGCGAGCTGCTCGAGCCGTCGACGGGCGTGCCGCGCTACCGCACCTGGCACACGATGCCGAGCGACGACGTGCTCGTCACGACCAACCTGGGCGTGCTCTACACGGCCTACGAGGCCGACTACTACAACCGCCCGCTGCGCGACCCGGTGAGCGGCGAGACGCGTCCGAACGCGCGTCTCGGGCAGCTGAAGGGCGTTTCGGTGTTCCGCTACCGCCGGATCCCGGTCGATCAGCTCGAGCCGGCGCGTGCCGAGCGGCGCGCGCGCTTTGGCGTGCGCAACCCGGCCGGTCCGCCGCGCCTGCGCAGCTGAGCGCGGGCCGCCGGACGGTTACATGCCGCCGCTGGCGAGGTTGCCGCCGGCCGCCCCTTCGCGCCGCGGCGCCACGAACACGCCCTGTGCGGTAAAGCGGGCGATGACCTCGCGGAGCGCGGCGCCGCCGGCGTAAGGCCGGTCGTCCGGTCCCTTCACCAGGTTGTCGGGGATGGTCACCGTAGAGGAGTAGACGTGCTCGTAGACCCGCGGCTCGTCCCAGAGCAGCGGGCACAGTCGCGCGTCGGCGCGCGCCTCGCGCAGTGCGCGCAGGTCGATCTGGCCGCCGAGGGGCACCGGACCCGGGCCGTCCGCGACCGACTGCACCGTGCCGTCGAAGTTCACGACCTTCGAGTGACCGCGGGAGCTGAGCGTGAGCCTGTCGGAGGCGCCGTCCCAGTACTCGCCGCCCAGCCCCGCCGAAGCGACGTACATCGTGTTCTCCCACGCCCGCACCTGTCGGCCGTTCTCCCATGCGCGGCGGCGAACGTTGTAGGGCTCGGCGGTCGGGTGCAGCAGCACCTCGGCGCCGCGCCGCGCGTAGGCGCGGAACAGCTCCGGGAAGTTCATGTCGAAGCAGATGGCGGTCGCGAGCCGGCCGAGCTTCGTGTCGGCGACCGGGAACAGCGCCTCGTAACCATAGCGCTCCAGGTAGCGATCGAGGACGCTGCCGGGCGTGGTGTCCATGAAGCCGAAGACGTCGGCGCACTGGATCTTGCGGTAGCGGTGGATCAGGTTGCCGGCGTCGTCGAGGATGAAGGCGGTGTTGAAGAGATGGCCCGGCCAGTCGTCGTCGATCTCGAGCACCGCGCCGCAGACGTGCACCTTGTGGTCCTGCGCGAAGCGCGCCAGCCGGTCGATGTGCGGGCTCGCCTTCAGGTTGACGCCGGCCACCGGGAACAGCTGCGGCAGTCGCCCCATCCGCGAGCCCTGCAGGAAGAACTCCGGGAACACCACGAGGCGGGTGTCGGGCGCTGCGGCGAA
>JBIIDW010000419.1:0-3142 GCA_044238215.1 Steroidobacteraceae bacterium | reverse complement strand
CTACCTGCTGCGCACGCCGGCCGACAAGCGCAAGGCCTGGGAGGACCTCAAGTTCGCCCGGCGGACCTTCGAGGCGCTCGAGGCCGGCCAGCCGGCGCAGCCCTCAGGTTGACCATGGCGACTGCCCCCGAACTTGTCCGCGACCTGCCCCGGATCGAGATCCGCCCGATGGCTCCGGCGGACGTGCCGGTCGTCGCGTCGGTGGAGCGCGCCTCCTACGCCTTCCCGTGGAGCGAGGGCATTTTCCGCGATTGCCTCCGCGTCGGGTACCACTGTCGCGTGGTCGTGGTTGACGACATCGTCATCGGCCACGGCATCCTCAGCATGGGCGCGGGCGAGGCGCACGTGCTCAACGTCTGCGTGCGTCCCGAGTTCCGCTGTCGCGGGATTGGCCGGCGCCTGCTCCAGGCGATGCTCGACGCCGCGCGCGCCGCAGGCATGGCCGACGCCTTCCTCGAGGTGCGTCCCACCAACCTGTCCGCGATCCGCCTGTACCTCGCGATGGGCTTTCGCCAGGTCGGCGTGCGCCGCGGCTATTACCAGGCGGCCAACGGGCGCGAGGACGCGGCCGTGCTGCGGCTCGAGCTCACGGCGCGCCAGGCCTGACGATGAGCCTCCAGGAAGAAGTCGCGCGGCGGCGCACGTTCGCGATCATTTCGCATCCTGACGCCGGCAAGACCACGCTCACGGAGAAGCTCCTGCTGTTCGGTGGCGCGATCCAGCTCGCCGGCACGGTCAAGGGGCGCAAGGCCGCGCGCCACGCCACGAGCGACTGGATGCGGCTGGAGCAGCAGCGCGGCATATCGGTCACGTCCTCCGTCATGCAGTTCCCCTACGGTGACTGCATCGTCAACCTGCTGGACACGCCCGGCCACGAGGATTTCTCCGAGGACACCTACCGCACGCTGACGGCGGTGGACTCGGCGCTCATGGTCATCGACTGCGCCAAGGGCGTCGAGGAACGTACGATCAAGCTCATGGAGGTCTGTCGGCTGCGCGACACGCCGATCATGACCTTCATCAACAAGCTCGACCGCGAGGGCCGGTCGCCGATCGACCTGCTCGACGAGATCGAGCGCGTGCTCGGCATCGCTACCGCGCCGGTCACGTGGCCCATCGGCATGGGCCGCGAGCTGCTCGGCATCTACCACCTGCTCGAGGACAGGATCTACGTTTACGCCGCCGGCGAGCGTGGCCGCGTCGGCGAGAACATCGTCGTCGAGGGTCTCCACAGCGAAGCGGGGCGCGCGGTGCTTGGCGAGCGCGCGGCCGCTTTCGACGAGGAAATCGAACTCGTGCGCGGCGCGACCCAGCCCTTCGATCTCGGGGCGTACCTCGCCGGCCGGCAGACGCCGGTGTTCTTCGGCTCGGCGATCTCCAACTTCGGCGTCGAGGAGCTGCTGCGTTCTTTCACGGCGCATGCGCCGGGTCCGCTGCCCCGCGCGACGCGGCAGCGGGTCGTCCAGCCCGTGGAGCCGCGTCTCACGGGCTTCGTCTTCAAGATCCAGGCCAACATGGATCCGCTGCACCGGGACCGTATCGCGTTCCTCAGGCTTTGCTCGGGCCGCTACTCGCGCGGCATGCGCCTGAAACACGTACGCCTCGGCAAGGAGCTGCGCATCGCCGACGCCCTGACGTTCATGGCCTCGGATCGCCAGGCGGCCGAGGACGCCTACGCGGGCGACATCGTCGGCCTGCACAACCACGGCACCATCAACATCGGCGATTCGTTCACGGAGGGCGAGGAGCTGGCCTTCACCGGCATTCCCAACTTCGCCCCGGAAATGTTCCGTCGCGCAGTGCTGAAGGATCCGCTGAAGGCCAAGGCCCTCTCAAAGGGGCTCGCGCAGCTGTGCGAGGAGGGTGCGACCCAGCTGTTCCGGCCGCTGCGCAACAACGACCAGATCCTCGGTGCCGTGGGGCAGCTGCAGTTCGAGGTGGTGGCTTTCCGGCTGCAGGACGAGTACGCGGTGCAGTGCGCCTTCGAGCCCATCGGGGTCCACACCGCGCGCTGGATCTACTGCGACGACGAGCGCAAGCTCGCGGAATTCCGCGCCAAGGCGTACGACCACCTGGCGCTCGACCACAGTGGAGCGCTCGTGTACCTCGCGCCGACCCGGGTCAACCTCGGCCTGACCATGGAACGTTGGCCCGGCATCGCGTTCCGCGAGACGCGCGAGCAGGCGGGCTGACGTGAGCGCGCCCGGCACACGGCGGCAGGTCGTGTCCTGGGCACTCTACGACTGGGCGGCGTCCGCCTTCACGACCACCGTGCTGGCGGGCTTCTTTCCCGCCTTCCTGCAGGCCTACTGGAGTACGGGCGTCGACCCGACCGTCACTACCGCGCGGCTCGGCTTCGCGAACGGCGTGGCCGGGCTGGTGGTGGCGGTGCTGGCGCCGATCCTCGGCGTGCTGGCGGACCGCGGCGGGCGCCGCAAGAGCTTCCTCGTGTCGTGGAGCCTGCTGGGCATTCTCGCGACCGGCGCGTTCTGGTTCGTCGGGCAGGGGCAGTGGGTGGCCGCGGTGTCGCTCTTCGTGGTTGCCATGGTCGGCTACTCGGCTGCCAACGTGTTCTACGACGCGCTGCTGCTCGACGTGGCGCCGCCCCGCGAGCTCGACCGGGTCTCGGCCCTCGGCTACTCGCTCGGATACCTCGGTGGCGGACTGCTGTTCGCCGTGAACGTCGCCATGACCCTGAAGCCGGCGTGGTTCGGTCTCGCCGATGCGGCCGAGGCCGTGCGCGCGTCGTTCGTGACGGTGGCGGTCTGGTGGTTGCTGTTCATGCTGCCGCTGGCGAGGAACGTGCGGGAGGTGCCGGCTGCGTCGGATCCGGCGCGCGGCACCGCGCTGCGCGATGCCCTGGGCGAGCTCTGGCGCACGCTGCGCAGCATCGCCACGCAGCGCGAGGTCGCGCTGTTCCTGCTCGCTTACTGGCTCTACATCGACGGCGTCAACACGATCATCAAGATGGCGGTGAACTACGGCGCGGCGCTGGGCCTGCCGACGTCGAGCCTGTTGGCGGCGCTGCTGCTGACGCAGTTCGTGGCCTTCCCGGCGGCGCTCGTTTTCGGCTGGGCCGGCGAGCGGATCGGGCCGCGCGTCGGGATCGCGGGCGGCCTCGCCGTCTACGCCATGGCGACGG
>JBIIDW010000418.1:0-3146 GCA_044238215.1 Steroidobacteraceae bacterium | reverse complement strand
CGGTGACCTCCTCGCCGAGGAAGTCCTCCGCCGTCTTCTTCATCTTCATCAGGACCCGCGCCGAGACCTCGGGCGGCGCCATCCTGCGGCCCTGGGCCTCGACCCAGGCGTCGCCATTGTCCGCCTTGACGATGCGGTACGGGACCATGCCGATGTCCTTCTGCACGATCGGCTCGTCGAAGCGGCGGCCGATCAGGCGCTTGACCGCGTGCAGCGTGTTCTGCGGGTTGGTGACGGCCTGGCGCTTGGCCGACTGGCCGACCAGCACCTCGTCGTCCTTGGTGAAGGCGACGATGGACGGCGTGGTCCGGTCGCCCTCGCTGTTCTCGATGACCCGGGGCTTGCCGCCCTCCATGATCGCCACGCAGGAGTTGGTGGTGCCGAGGTCGATGCCGATGACTTTGCCCATGATCTTGTGTCTCCAGGCTGGAATGTCGTGACCCATGCAGGGTCGGCTAGTCCGGTGTGTGGGGATGCCTGTGGATAATTCAAGACGGGGCGCGGGCGACGACGACCCGCGCGGGGCGCAGCAGCCGCCCGTTCAGCGAGTAGCCGCGCTGCACCACCACCAGAACCGAGTCGGGTTCGGCCGTGGCCGAGGGCTGCATCGCCATGGCCTCGTGCTGGCTGGCGTCGAAGGGCTGGCCCACCGGGTCGATCTCGACGACACCGATCTTCTCGAGCGCCCTGGCCAGCAGGCGCTGGGTGGCGGCCTGTCCCTCCGCGAGCGTGGGGGCATCGGCCGAGGCCGCGTTCTGCACCGCCAGGTCGAGGCTGTCCTTCACCGGAACGAGCTCCTGGGCGAACTTTTCCAGCCCGTAGCGGTGCGCGTGCTCGATGTCGCGTTGCGCCCGCTTGCGCACGTTGTCCAGCTCCGCCACGGCACGCAGGTACTGCTCCCAGTGATTGCGGGCGCGCTCCTCCGCCTCGGTCAGCCTGGCGCGCAACTGCTCGAGCTCGATCAGCGCCTGCGCCGTCTCCGGCAGCACCGTGGTCGTCTCGCCGCCGAAGGCCGCGCCCGGCGCCCCTGATTCCTGCGGATCCTGAGCCATTTGCTGTCTCCTGGACGATGATTAGGGATGCGCCGAGCGGGCACCGGAGTCCGGTCCGGGCGCATCGTCGCAGGCGGTATGGGGACTAGCGACGGGAATTCAAGGCCGAGCCGAGCAGGCGGGCCGTGACGTCCACGATAGGGATCACCCGGTCGTAGGCCATCCGGGTCGGGCCGATCACCCCGACGACCCCGATCACGCCGTCGTCGCCGCTGTAGGGCGCGGTGACCAGGGCGCAGTCGTCGAGCACCTGGAAGCCCGACTCCTGGCCGATGAAGATCTGCACCCCGTCGGCGTGCAGGCTCTGGTCGAGCAGCGACAGGAAGTCGCGCTTCTCGCTGAAGGCCTCGAACAGCCTCCGCAGCTTCTCGACGCTGGTCAGCTGGGCGGCGCCCATCAGGTTGGTCTCGCCGGCCACGATGTACTCGAGATCGCCCCCGCCCTCCTCGCGGAACAGGGCCTGCGCCATGCCGATGGCCTCGACCATCGACGCGTTCATGCCCTCCCGCGTTTCCTGCAGCTGGCGCAGGATCTCCTCACGCGCCCCGGCCGCCGTGCGACCCACGAGGGTCTCGTTCAGGTAGTGCGCCGCACGCCGCAGTTCCTCGGCCGACCAGTGGCGCGGCAGCTGGATGATCCGGTTCTGCACCTCGCGGCCGTTGAAGACCAGCACGACCAGGACGCGGTTGTCCGACAGCGCGAGGAATTCGATCTGGGTGATGGACGCCGCCTGCACGCGCGGCACCGTGACCACACCCGCCAGCCGCGTGAGGCTTGAAAGGGTGTGGCCGGCCGCCGCGACCAGCGACTTCGAACTCTCGAACGAACCGGCTCCGAGCTGGCGGCGCAGGTCGTCGACCGCGTCGGGCTCGACGGGCTTCATCCGCAGCAGCGTGTCGACGAAGAAGCGATAGCCTCGGTCAGTGGGTACGCGCCCTGCCGAGGTATGGGGCGACTGCACGAAGCCCAGCGCCTCCAGGTCCGCCATGACGTTGCGGATGGTGGCGGAAGAGAGGTTCAGCCCCGAATCGCGCGACAACGCCCGCGAGCCGACGGGCTGGCCGTCGCGGATGTAGCTCTCCACGAGCACCCGCAGCAGCTGGCGGGCCCGGTCGCCCAACTGGTCGTCGTAATCGTGGGCCATGGTCGGGTCGAGGCTACCGAGTGGCCGAGAAAGGCGTCAAGCGGCGTCGCGGCCCCGGAACGCGCCTTTGGGGGCGGCGGCCCGCGATTCGCGCATTGGAGGCGTCGTGAACCCGTGATACAAGACGGCTCCGCCCCCTGGTGAGCCATGAACGTTCCCGCGAAGACCTGCGCCCTGGTCACCCGATACGCCGACAGCCGCGTCGCCGAGAGTGCCGCGGCGCTGGCCCGCCACCTCGCGTCGGCGGGCGTCCAGGCCCTGGCCCCGCTCGACGACGCCGACCCGCAGGACGAGCCAACGCTGCTTCGCGTGCCGGAGGCGGAGCTGGCGGAACGGGCCGACCTGGTCGTCGCCATCGGCGGCGACGGCACGCTGCTCTACGCCGCCGGACTCGTGGCCGGCCGCGGGACACCGCTGCTGGGGATCAACCGCGGCCGGCTCGGCTTCCTGACCGACGTACTCCCGGAAGACATGCTCGCTTCCGTCGACGCCGCCCTCGCCGGCGAATGCAGCGTCGACCGGCGCGAGCTGCTCGCCGCGGAAATGCTCGACGACGAGCGCACCGTCGCACGCGGGCTGGCGCTCAACGACGTGGTGCTGCAGAAGGGCCAGAGCGGTCACCTGCTCGACTTCGAGACCTTCATCGACGGGCGCTACGTCAATACCCACGGCGGCGACGGTCTGGTGGTGTCGTCGGCCACCGGTTCGACCGCGTACGCGCTGTCCTGCGGCGGACCGATCGTCGAGCCACAGCTCGACGTGCTGGTCGTCGCGCCGATCTGCCCGCACACGCTCTCCGACCGGCCGATCGTCGTGTCGGGCCGCTCGACCGTCGAGGTCCGGCTGGTCGATCGTGCCGACGCCCACGCCAACGTGACCTGCGACGGTCGTCCGCTCGGCTCGCTGGCCCCGGGCGGCCGGCTGCGCGTCGCACCTTCCGGGCGCCGGAT
>JBIIDW010000417.1:0-3149 GCA_044238215.1 Steroidobacteraceae bacterium | reverse complement strand
ACACCGGTTCAAGGCCTGCGAGCATCCGCAGGAGGGTGGACTTCCCGCAGCCCGATGGGCCGACGAGCACGAGGAAAGTCCCGTCTTCGACGGCTACCGAAACGTCTTCGATGATCGGGGTGGCGCCGAAGGACTTGGAGACATTCCGTATCTCGACACTGGCCATGGGAGGTCACTCGTGGAAACTGGTCCGCGACGCAGCGGTTTCCTTCACGCTGCGGCGTGCGGTCAGACTAGGAACACTTACTGCACGGTGTCAACATTTTCGAAATCCGCGCGCGGCGTTCCCGCAGCGCGCGCCGGTGCCCGTCGCGCGGCCGACTCATGGCGTGGCGAATGACTCCCGTGACGACTGACTTCCGCGACTCCGGGTTTCCACTGCGCATCGCTGCTGCGGGCATGGGCGTTGCCCAGGCTGCGACGGCGTTTCCGCTTCGGCTGATGCCGTTGCTTGCGCCGTTGCTGCTGGCGCAGGCCGGAGCTCCGTTGTCCGCGGTCGGCTACCTTTCGTCGGTCGCGATGCTGGGAGCGATGGTGGGTTCGCTCGCGACCGGGGTATTGTGTGCGCGTCTCGGATCGCTGCGCTGCCTGCAGCTTGCGATGGGGGTGGCGACGGCATCCGCGCTGCTCCACGGCATCCCGAACTGGGTTGCCTTTGCGGCTGCAAGCCTCCTCGCAGGGCTCGCAGACGGGGTGACGCCGGCTGCGGGCAACTCGCTGCTGCAGCGCGCAGCCGACCTGCGCGAGCAGCAGAGGCTGTTCGCGATCAAGATGATTGGCGCGCCCTTGGGTGGACTTGCCGTCGGCCTGGTGCTGCCGCGCGTTGCGTCGGACTCGTCGACCTGGCACGCGCCACTGGTTGCGGCAACGGTGACCGCGACGGCCGGATTGCTGCTCGCGGCATCGGGCGTACGCTGGCCCGACGACCGTCCAGGGAAAGGCCGCCCCAGCGGCGCGGCGCGCACTGCGGGGACGGGAATCATGCTCCTGGCTCGTCTCGGCCACCTGCGACGCATCGCGGCGCTGGGGTTCTTCCTGGCCTTCTCGCAAGGCGTCTGGTACGCCTACTTCGTCGTCTTCCTGGTCACCGAAGGCGGGGTGACTCTCGTGCGCGCCGGCACGTTGATGTCAGTGGCGCTCGCCGCCGGGATCCTCATGCGTCTGACCCTGGGATGGGCGGCTCATCGGCTGGCGCGCCCGGATCGACTGCTGGGCGCGGTCTGCCTGGGTTCAGCCGTGCCGTGGATCGCATTGGCGGTTTCGGACGCCAGCGATGGCGTCTGGGTTGGCGTGATGATGGCGCTCGCGTTCGGGGCGACCCTCGGCGGATGGTTGGGCGTCCAGCAGGCCGAGATCGCGCGCTCCACGCCGCCGGAGTACGTCGATCGGGTCAGCGGCGCGGCGGCGTTTCTGATGTTCCTTGCCCTCACGCTGTCGGGCGTGTGCTTCGCGCTGTTGACCGAGGCCCTCAACGGCAGCCGGCCCGGATTCCTGATCCTGGGCATCGCCGCCGCGCTGGTCGGTGCTTTGTCGCTCCTGAATCCGTCGGAGCGAATGCCGGGCAGCACCGATGAAATACAACAAAACTATTAATTTGCAGTAAGATCAAGGAACAGGTCCGATGCCATGGGGTGCTGATCCGTGGCTGGAGGGTCCAGCGGGTCGGCGGATGGGGGGCGGCTTTGCAACGGAGTCTTCGGTGAGCGGCGACGCGGCGGCTGGCGCCGATCGGAATGGCGTGCGCGCGCTCGGCATGTGGTCCCTGGCCTCGGTGGGCCTCAATCTCGTGGTCGGCGCCGGGTTCTTCCTGTTGCCCTCGCAGTTCTTCGCTGTTTCAGGGGCCTGGAGCCCCTGGATCATCCTGCTGGTGGGCGCGTTCATCGTGCCCATCGCATTGTCCTTCGCCGAGGTGGGCAGCCGCTTCAGCGGGAACGGTGGACCCTACCTGTACGTCCGCGCCGCGTTCGGGCCGCTCGTCGGCTTCGAGATCGGGTGGATTCTCTGGCTGTCGCGGATCATTTCGCATGCCTCGGTCCTGGCGGGCCTGCTCATGCTGCTGGAGATCATCGCCGGGCGGCCTCTCGGGGATCTCGCGAAGGCAGCGGTGGTGGTGGGGCTCACGGGCGCGATCGGGTACTTCAGCGTCGTGGGAGGCGATACGAATGCGCGGCTCGTCACGGGGCTCGCCGTGGTGAAAATCGCGGCTGTCTTCGCGCTGATCGTGGCCGGATTGCCGCAGGTGGAGTGGACGAGGCTCGCGCCGCAGGTGGACCTGAGCCTCGCGCAGTTCGGCCAGGCCGCCGTGCTCGCGATCTTCGTGATCTCCGGATTCGAAATGCTCAGTATCCCGGCAGGCGAGGCCAGCAATCCGCAGCGCGACGTCCCGCGCGCATTGCTCGTGTCCCTGATGGCCGGCGTGGCGCTGATCGTTGCCGCGAACGTCGTCGCCATTGGCCTGGTGCCCGACCTCGGCTCGAGCCGGCTGGCTCTCGCTGATGCGGGACAGGCGGCCATGGGTCAGGTCGGCTGGTGGATGATCGCAGTGGCTGCGGTGCTGGCCGCGGTTGGCAACAATGTGAGCGGGCTGCTCGCGAGCTCGAGACTGCTTGCGGGGCTCGCCGATGAGGGGGACATTCCGGGCGTGCTGGGGCGCCGCTCGGCACGCTACGGCACACCGGTCGTGGCGGTCGTGGCGACTGCGACGGTGATCATCGTGCTCGCCCTCAGCGGCTCGTTCGTGTGGCTCGTCGGGCTCGCGAGCGGCACTCGGGTGCTCATCTATCTCGGCGTTGCCGTCGCGACGGCGCGGCTGCGTGCTTCCCGGCTCGCGGACCGCGTGCCTCCCGCAAGGTTCCGGACGCCGGCGCCGCGTGTCGTGCTCGTGCTCTCCGTGCTCGGAAGTCTGTCGATCCTGACGGCCATGACTCTCAGCCAGCTCGTGGCGATCGGCTCGAGTCTCGTCGCCGGACTGCTTCTGTACTTCGTGTGCGGCCCCAACGTGGGACCCGGGAGAGGCATATGGCAGAGGACGAGGGGCACCGGCGCAGCGGGACAGTAAGCCGCCGTTCCCTGCTGGCCACGGGCACCGTGGCGGCCCTGGCGCCGGTCCTGGGCGGAGTGGCTTCCGGGCGCACGACACCGGGCGTCGT
>JBIIDW010000416.1:0-3155 GCA_044238215.1 Steroidobacteraceae bacterium | reverse complement strand
CGATCGCACCCGAATACGGCGGCCTCGGCCTGTCGGCCTCCGTGTACGCCCGGCTGGTCATGACGATCTCGTCGGTGTGGATGGCGCCGGTCGGCATCTTCAACTCGCACCTGATCATGGCGGCCTGCGTGCAGCGCCACGGCACCCCGGAACAGAAGCAGCGCTGGCTGCCCCGGTTCGCCACGGGTGAGCTGCGCGGAGGCATCGGCCTGACGGAGCCGAACGCAGGAACCGATCTGCAGGCCATCCGCGCCGTCGCCCGCCGCGACGGCGACGGCTACGTCATCAACGGCACCAAGACCTGGATCACCAACGGCGTCTACGGCACCTGCTTCGGCGTGCTCGTCAAGACGGATCCCGAGGCGCAGCCCCGGCATCGCGGCATGAGCATGTTCATCTGCGAGAAGGGCGAGGGTTTCCGCGCCTCGCGCAAGATCCGCAAGCTCGGCTACAAGTCGATCGACAGCGCGGAGCTCGTCTTCGAGGACCACCGCGTCGGCGCGGACCGCCTGGTCGGCGGCGCAGAGGGCCGCGGCTTCCAGCAGGCGGTGGGCGGCCTCGAGCTCGGCCGCATCAACGTCGCCGCGCGCGGCGCGGGCATCGCGGCCGGGGCGCTCCGCGACGCGCTGCGCTACGCGCAGGAGCGCCAGACCTTCGGCAAGCCGATAGCGCAGCACCAGGCGATCCAGCTCAAGCTGGCCGACATGGCCACGCGGGTCGAGGCGTCGCGGCTGCTGATCGAGCAGGCCGCGCGCAAGTACGACACGGGCGAGCGCTGCGACCTCGAGTCGAGCATGGCCAAGCTGTTCGCCTCGGAAGCGGGTGTGGAGAACAGCCTGGAGGCGATGCGCATCTTCGGCGGCTACAGCTACTCCACTGACTTCGACGTCGAGCGCTACTACCGGGACGCCCCGCTGATGTGCATCGGCGAGGGCACGAACGAGATGCAGCGCATCATCATCGCCCGCCAGCTGCTCGAGAGGAATCCGGTCTGATGGCTACCCTCCCCCTGCCCCTCGCGGGCGTTCGCGTGCTGACCTTCGAGAACTTCGGCGCCGGCCCGTTCGGCTCGATGTACCTCGCGGACCTCGGTGCCGAGGTGATCAAGATCGAGAACCGGCTGCAGGGCGGCGACGCCTCGCGCGGCATGGGGCCGTACTACCTAGGCGAGCACGACTCCGACTATTTCCAGAGCCTGAACCTCAACAAGCGCAGCGTCTCGCTGAACGTCAAGACGCCGGAGGGGCGGCAGGCTTTCCACCGGCTCGTCGGCACCGCCGACGCGGTGCTCAACAACCTGCGCGGCGACCAGCCGGACAAGCTCGGGCTGACCTACGCCGCGCTCTCGCCATTCAACCCGAAGGTGGTCTGCGCGCACCTTTCGGCATTTGGCCGTGACAACGAGCGGCGCGGCTGGCCGGGCTATGACTACATGATGCAGGCCGAGGCGGGCTACCTGAGCGTGACCGGCGAGCCGGGGACGCCGCCGGCGCGTTTCGGCCTGTCGATCATCGACTTCATGACCGGCATCACCACCGCACTCGCGCTCGTCTCAGCGCTGTTCGGCGCACAGAAGAGCGGACGCGGCCGGGACGTGGACGTCAGCCTGTTCGACGTAGCCCTGCACCAGCTCTCCTACCCCGGCACCTGGTACCTGAACCACGGGCTCGTCACCGGGCGCCTGCCGCGTGGCGCCCACCCGAGCGCGGTGCCCGTGCAGTTGTACCGCACGGCCGATGGCTGGATCTTCCTGATGTGCATGACCCAGAAGTTCTGGGAGGAACTGATGGACATCGTCGACGCGCCCGGGGTCGCCGCCGACCCCCGCTTCGCGACGATGGCGAGCCGTCGCGAGCACCGCGACGCGCTCACGCCGCTGCTCGACGAGGCGCTCTCGCGCGCGGCCACGGCGACCTGGCTGGAGCGCATGCAGGGACGCCTGCCCGCGGCGCCGGTCTACGACATGGCGCAGGCGTTGGACAACCCGTTCGTGTCGGCGATCGGCATGATCCGCAGCACGCCGCATCCGCAGCGCCCCGGGTTCCGCAGCTTCGCCAACCCGATCCGCCTCGACGAGCAGCGGCTGCCGGCCCGCGTGGCGTCGGGGCTCGGCGCCGACACCGACGCCGTGCTCCGCGAGCTTGGCTACACGGACGGCGAACTGGCCGCGATGCGTACCCGGGACGCGATCTAGGAGCGATGCCGTGAAGCTCGAAGGTATCCGCGTCGTCGACCTGTCGATGTTCCTGCCCGGGCCGCACGTCACGCTGATGATGGCGGATCACGGCGCCGAGGTGATCAAGGTCGAGCCGCCCGGCGAGGGGGAGCCGAACCGCCACATCGGCGCGATCGAGGGGGGGCACAGCGTGTTCTTCCGCAACACGCACCGCGGCAAGAAGTCCGTCTGCATCAACCTCAAGCACCCCGACGGGCGTGAGGCGCTGCTGCGGCTCGCGGAGACCGCCGACGTATTCGTGGAGGCCTTCCGCCCGGGCGTGGTCGACCGCCTGGGCGTGGGCTATGCGCAGGTGGCCACCCGCAACCCCCGCATCGTCTACTGCTCGATCGCGGCCTTCGGCCAGACCGGACCCTACCGCAACCTGCCGGCCCACGACCTCGCCACGGAAGCGCTGGCCGGCGTCGTGAGCCTGAACCTCGGCAACGACGGCGAGCCGACCATGCCGCACGTGCCGATCGCCGATGCCGCGGCGTCGATGCTGTCGCTGTCCGGCATCCTGATGGCGCTGCTGCGGCGCGAGAAAACCGGACGGGGCGACTACCTCGACATGGCCATGTACGACGCCGTGCTGGCCTGGACGCCGAACATCACCGGCGAGGTGTTTGCCCACAAGCGCGCGCCGGTCGCCAAGCACCAGCGCAGCCTGGGCGGCAGCGCCTTCTACCAGATCTACCGCACGCGTGACGGCCGGCACGTCGTGCTGGGGGCCCAGGAAATCAAGTTCTCGCGCAACCTGCTGACCGAGCTCGGGCGCCTCGACCTGCTGCCGCTGTGCGAGCAGGGCCCGGGGCCGCACCAGCAGCCGCTGATCGAGTTCCTGCGCGGGATCTTCCTGCAGCGGACGCGCGACGAGTGGGTCGAGTGGTTCCACGGCAGGGACATCGGCTTCGCGCCGGTCAAGGACCTGCGCGAAGCC
>JBIIDW010000415.1:0-3159 GCA_044238215.1 Steroidobacteraceae bacterium | reverse complement strand
CCCTGCGCCCTGGGCGGCGGCTTCGGCTACTACATGCTGCACAACACGCTGACCACGCTGGCGACGCAGATGGCGCCGGCGCAGCGGGGATCCGCGCTCGCGCTGTTCGCCGCCTGCCTGTTCCTCGGGATCTCGGCCGGGGTCGCCGCGGCGGGCCTGGTGGTCGCGACCACGGGGTACCGCGCGCTGTTCATGGGCTGCGCCGCCGGGATGATCGCCCTCAGCGTGCTCGTGCAGCGCGAACTGCGGCGCGCGGTCGCGGAGCGCCCAGCGGAATCTGCTGCGTGATGCAGTGGATGTTGCCGCCGCCGAGCAGGATCTCGCGCGCCGGTACCCCGACCACGCGTCGCCCCGGAAACATCCGCCGCAGCCTCGCGAGCATCGCGCGGTCGGTACGCGGGTCCAGCAACGGCGCGACCACACCGCCGTTGGCGACGTAGAAGTTGACGTAGCTCGCCGCGAGGCGCTCGCGCGCACGGCGCGGCCGCGCCCCCGCACGGGTGAGCACGCCCGCCGCCTCCGCGCGGGTCATGTACAGCGGGCCAGGCATCGGCAGGCGGTGGACCTTGAGCCGCCGGCCGCGCGCATCGCGTGCGTCCATCAGCTGCTCGAACGCGGCCACCGAAATCTCGTGCTGCGGGTCGCGCGGATCGTCGCACCAGAGCAGCGCGACCTCGCCGGGCGCCACGAAGCAGGCCAGGTTGTCGACGTGACCGTCCGTCTCGTCGTTGAACACGCCGTCACCGAGCCAGATGACCTCGGTAGTGCCCGTGTAGGCCTTCAGCAGTTCCTCGATGCGGGCGCCGGTGAGTTGCGGATTGCGATTGCGGTTCAGCAGGCACTGCTCGGTCACCAGCAGCGTGCCCTCGCCGTCCGTGTGGATCGCGCCGCCCTCGTTGACGAGGGGTGCGCGGTAGCGGGCGAGACCCTCCGCCTCGAGCACCTTGCGCGCCACGAGGTCGTCCTGGTCCCAGGGGAAATACAGCCCGCCGCGCAGGCCGCCCCAGGCATTGAAGTGCCAGTCCACGCCGCGCACGGTGCCACGGTCGTCGACGACGCAGGTGGGGCCGACGTCGCGCATCCACGCGTCGTCGCTGGAGAGTTCCACGACACGCACCCGCGGATCGAGCGCCGCCCTGGCGAACTCGTAGTGGGCCCCGGGCGCGCCGACGGTCACCGGCTCGAAGTCCGCGATCGCCGCCGCCACCGCCGCGAACGCGCGCTGGGCCGGCAGGGCACCGTCGCGCCAGTTGTCGGGGCGGGACGGCCAGAGCATCCAGCAGCCACGGTGCGGCTCGAACTCCGCGGGCATGCGATAGCCGTCGGCGGCGGGAGTGGAATCGATCGTGCGGGTATCTGCCGGTATAGCCATGCCGGGGATTGTAGCGGACCCGCGATCGCCATCGGCCCGCGTCCCGGGAGCCCTGTGCTAGGATTCCGGCCGCCTCGGGGTCGCCGGGACGCGGCGACCCCTCAGTCACCCTGGAGAACCACCTGATATGTCGACGGCCGCGAAAGTGACGCTGACGCCGCCCCCCGGGGGCGCGAAGATCTCGATCAAGGACGGCAAGCTCGTCGTCCCGGACAACCCGATCATCCCCTACATCGAGGGCGACGGCACGGGCCCGGACATCTGGCGCTCGAGCGTGCGCGTCATGGACGCCGCGGTCGCCAAGGCCTACGGTGGCAAGCGCCGGATCCACTGGCTCGAGGTTTACGCGGGCGAGAAGGCCAACAAGCTCTTCAACACCTGGCTGCCGGACGAGAGCGTGGCCGCATGCCGGGAGTTCCTGGTGTCGATCAAGGGCCCGCTCACCACGCCCGTCGGCGGCGGCATCCGCTCGCTCAACGTGGCGCTGCGCCAGCTGCTCGACCTCTACGTCTGCCTGCGCCCCGTGCGCTGGTTCAAGGGCGTGCCCTCGCCCGTGAAGAACCCCGGCAAGGTCGACATGGTCATCTTCCGCGAGAACACCGAGGACATCTACGCCGGCATCGAGTTCGAGCAGGGCACCGCGGAGAACGAGAAGTTCAAGGCGCTGTTCAAGGAGCACTTCCCGAAGGCCTACGCCAAGATCCGCTTCCCTGACACCTCGGGCATCGGCATCAAGCCGGTCTCGCAGGAAGGCACGGAACGCCTGTTCCGCGCGGCCGTCGAGTACGCGATCGTCAACAAGCGCAGGAGCGTGACGATCGTCCACAAGGGCAACATCCAGAAGTTCACCGAGGGCGCCTTCCGCAACTGGTCGTACGCGCTCGCCGAGCGCGAGTTTCCGGGCCAGACCTACACCTGGGAGCAGTGGGAGCGCACCAAGGCGAAGTCCGGCGAGAAGGCCGCGAACGCCGAGCAGGACGCCGCCAGGGCCGCCGGCAAGGTGATCATCAAGGACGCCATCGCGGACATCACGCTCCAGCAGGTGCTGACCCGCCCCGACGAGTTCGACGTGATCGCCACCTGCAACCTCAATGGCGACTACCTGTCCGACGCGCTGGCCGCGCAGGTCGGCGGCATCGGCATCGCGCCGGGCGCCAACATCAACTACGTGACGGGCCATGCCGTGTTCGAGGCGACCCACGGCACCGCGCCGAAGTACGCCGACCTCGACAAGGTCAACCCCGGTTCGGTCATCCTCTCGGGCGAGATGATGCTGCGCTACATGGGCTGGACCGAGGCCGCCGACGCCATCATCGCGGCGATGGACCGCACGATCGGCCAGAAAACGGTGACCTACGACTTCGCGCGCCTCATGGAAGGCGCCACCGAGGTCAAGTGCAGCGAGTTCGGCGACGCGCTGATCCGCAACCTCTGAGGCAGAGGCACGGGTGCCCGCGGAAGCGTCGTTGCCTGGGGAATGCGCGAAGGAGGTCTTCGAGGCATTTTCCGGATACAACGCCGAGTTCCGCGCGGTCACCCGGCGCGCCACCGCGCGCTTCGAGAACCGTGACTGGCGCGCCGCGCAAGCCGATGCGGTCGAGCGCATCGAGCTGTACGACCGCTTCGTCGACGGCACGGTCGCGCGGCTGAAGCTCGCGCTCGGCGACGACGCGCGCGACCGCGCACTGTGGATCGAGGCCAAGCTGCTCTTCACGGCCGAGATCGCCCACCAGCCCGACAACCAGTTCGCCAAGACGTTTTTCAGCTCGGTGACCCGGCGCCTGTTC
>JBIIDW010000414.1:0-3160 GCA_044238215.1 Steroidobacteraceae bacterium | reverse complement strand
CGGGCGGCGTCCCCTAGACTCCGGGGCAGCGTCCAACCCGGAGTCCCCGCCATGCGAATCGCCCGTCCTGCCCGTGCCCTGCTCGCTGCCCTGGTCCTGGCCTGCATGGCCGGCGCGGCGTCCGCCGCGACGCCCACCGAGCGCGCCCTGGAGGAGATCTGGGCGATCGAGGCGCAGATCTACGCGGGCCGGGCCCGTGGGACGATGCAGCCCTACGTCGAGGCGGCCTCGCGCAGCATGCTCACCTTTCCGTTCAACGCGACCAATCCGCAGGACTACGCGGGCTTCGTCGAGAGCGCGAAGCGCTTCACGGGCGACAAGGAACGGAACCGCGTCTTCCTGAAGGGCTTCTATCTGACGGGCGGAAACACGGCCGTGACCTTTTATCGTGCGCACCGGACGGTGCGGCCCGACGGCACGCCGGTCGACGAGTACTGGGACACCACGCACATCTACGCGCGCGAGGAGGGGGGCTGGAAGCTGCTGTCCTCGTTCAACCGGGCCTCCGACAGCAAGGACATCGCTTCCACCCGGCCGCCCATCGCGCCGCGCGGCTGAGCGGTCGCGCGGGTCAGCGGCGCAGCCTGCGGAAGCCCTCGACAACGAGCAGCGCCGCCGCGCCGGCGACGAGCCCGACGGCGGCGTCGGCGAGCACGCCGGGCAGTGCCGCGACCGCGGCCGAGTGGTGCAGGGCGGGGATGCCGTGCAGGATGATGCTGCCGCCCACCAGGAACATGGCGGCGGTGCCGGCCACCGAAAGCAGCTTCATGAGCCACGGCGCCGCGCGCAGGATGCCCGTGCCCAGGGCGCGTGCCGTTCGCGCGCCCGCGCCGGGGCCCGGTCGCCCCGCGAGCCAGAGCCCGCCGTCGTCGAGCTTCACGATGCCTGCGACGAGCCCGTAGACCCCTACCGTCATCAGCAGCGCGATGCCCGACAGCACGAGGACGCGCGTGCCGAAGGGCGCGGCGGCCACGGTCCCCAGGGTGATCGCGACGATCTCGGCCGAGAGGATGAAGTCGGTGCGGATCGCGCCGCGGATCTTCTCGCGCTCCCACTCGACCATGTCCACCGCCGGATCGGCCACGGCCGCCGTGAGCGCCGCGCGTTGCGCGGCGTCGTCGGCCGGGGGATGCAGGAAACGATGCGCGAGCTTCTCGGCCCCCTCGAAGCACAGGAACAGGCCGCCGGCCATCAGCAGCGGCGTCACCGCCCAGGGCGCGAACGCGCTGATCAGCAGGGCAGCGGGCACGAGGATGAGTTTGTTGAGCAGCGAACCGCGTGCCACCGCCCAGACCACGGGCAACTCGCGTGCGGCGCGCACGCCCGCCACCTGCTGTGCATTGAGGGCCAGGTCGTCGCCGAGCACGCCGGCGGACTTCTTGGTGGCGACCTTGGTGAGCACCGCCACGTCGTCCAGCACGCTGGCGATGTCGTCGAGCAGGGCGAGCAGGCTGCCGCCTGCCATCAGCGTGGTCCCCGCCGGGGCTTGTCGTGCGCGCGCATCGTGGCGAGGATGCTGCCATGAAATGGGTTGCGCGCGCGCGCCGTCTGCTCTGGGGGCTCGTCATCGCGGGCGTCTGGCGACACGCGCGGGCCGCGGATGCCGGCGGCGGGCCGCATTACCAGCTCGTGCTGCGCGGCGGCCGCGTCATCGACGGCACCGGCGCGCCCGCGCGTCGCGCCGACGTGGCGGTTGCCGGCGACCGGATTGTGGCGCTCGGTGACCTCGGCGATGCCCGCGGCCGCACGGAGCTGGACGCCACCGGCCTGGTCGTCGCGCCGGGCTTCATCAACAGCCTGTCGTGGGCCACCGAGTCGATCATCGAGGATCCGCGCGCCGAGAGCGACATCCGCCAGGGCGTCACGCTCGAAGTGTTCGGGGAGGGCTGGTCGATGGGGCCGCTGAACCCCGCGATGAAGCATGAGCTGCGAGGTCGCCAGGGCGACCGCCGTTATCCCGTCGACTGGAATTCGCTTGGCGAGTACCTCGAGTTCCTGGAGAAGCGCGGTGTCGCCACCAACGTGGCGTCGCTGGTCGGCGCGACGACCGTGCGCGTGCACGAACTCGGCCACGCCCGGCGTGCGCCCACGATGCGGGAGCTCGCCCGCATGCAGGGTCTCGTGCGCGCCGCGATGCGGGAGGGTGCGCTGGGCCTGGGCTCGGCGCTGATCTATGCCCCGGCGGCGTTCGCGGCGCCCGAGGAACTGCGGGCGCTGGCCTGCGCCGCCGCGGAGTACGGCGGCGGTTATTTCTCGCACCTGCGCAGCGAGTCGGGAGCCCTGCTGGAAGCCATCGACGAGCTCGTCGCCGTGGCGCGCACGACGCGCGCCAGAGCCGAGGTCTTCCACCTCAAGGCGGCTGGCCGCGACGCGTGGCCCCTGCTCGGGGAGGCGATCCGGCGGCTCGAGTCGGCGCAGGCCGAGGGGCTGGACGTGGGCGCGAACATGTATCCCTACGTGGCGGCGGCGTCGGGGCTCGACGCCGCCATGCCGCCGTGGACGCAGGAGGGAGGGCACCGGGAGTGGCTGCTGCGCCTGCGCGATCCTGAGATCCGCGCCCGGGTGATCGCGGAGATCGACGCGCCCGGCGGCTGGGAAAGTCTCTACGCGGCGGCCGGAGCCGCCACCAGTGTGCGGCTGCTCGGCTTCCGCAATCCAGACCTCCAGCACCTGACCGGCCTGACGCTGGACGAGGTCGCGCGGCGTCGCGGCTGTTCGCCCGCGGCGGCGATGGTCGACCTCGTGCTGGAGGACGAAAGCCGCGTCAACGCCGCGTACTTCATGATGAGCGAGGACAACGTGCGCCGGCAGATCGCGCTGCCCTGGGTGACGCTGTGCTCCGACGAGGAGGCGCTGGCGCCGCGCGGGGGCTTCCTGCGCCAGGCGCCGCACCCGCGCGCCTATGGCGCGTTCGCGAGGTTCCTCGGGCACTACGTCCGTGACCTGGGGCTGGTCAGCCTGGAGGAGGCGGTCCGCCGCCTGACGTCGCTGCCGGCGCGCAACTTCCGGCTGCGGGACCGTGGCGAACTGCGTCCCGGGGCCTATGCCGATCTCGTCGTGTTCGACCCCGACCGGGTCGCCGACCTCGCGACGTTCGATCACCCGCACCGCTTCGCCACGGGCATGCAGCACGTGGTCGTCAACGGCCAGCCCGTGCTGC
>JBIIDW010000413.1:0-3163 GCA_044238215.1 Steroidobacteraceae bacterium | reverse complement strand
GCGGGCAGGCGCTGCCCTTTGCCGACTTCAGCCGGCTGGTGGCACTGCGACCGGCGGCACCGGTCGTGGTGCTGTACCGCAAGGGCAGCGGCGAGATCACTCGGGTGATCGCCCAGCTGCCACCGGGCGTCGTCCGATGAAGCGCCCTGCGCTGGATCCGCGCAGCACCACCGACCGCAGCCGCGCCCTGCTGGCCGGCGTGGTCCTGGCCCTGGCTACGCTCCCGCCTGCGTTCGCCGACGACACGGAGGTCTTCTTCAGCCAGGGCGCCGCGCGGGGCATCCGGCCCAACGTGCTGTTCATCGTCGACACCTCGGGCAGCATGGCCTCGATGGTGCAGCTGCGGAAGCGTCCCTACGACGCCGGCATCAACTATCCGGGAGACTGCGCGCAGGACACGATCTACGTGACCCGCGCGGGCGGCGACAACCGGCCGCCAGCCTGCGCGGGGGCGACGCGCACGCTGCCCGTTGCGGCCAACGCCTGCGCCGCGGCGCGCGACGCGCTCGCCGACCGCGCCGGATTCTGGACCGGCAAGGCCGCGCGCTGGGACGCCGAACAGTCGGGCTGGCGGCGGCTGCAGCCCGGCACGTCCGGCCAGCCGCTCGAATGCGAGGCCGACGCGGGCCGTCACGGCGAGGACGCCGCGTCGCCACGGCGCTGGGCCCGCAATGGCGACCCCGGGAACCGCTGGACCTCGAACGCGGCCGACGCCGTCTCCTGGACGGGTGCGGAGGTCTACACGCTTTACGGTGCCAACTACCTCAACTGGTACCACGCGCCGGACGATCCGGCCGAGGTGTCCCGGCTCGATCTCGTGAAGTCGGTCGGCACCTCGCTCGCCTACTCGATGGACGGCATCAACCTCGGCCTGATGCGCTTCAGCCCGGGCGACGGCAGCGACGTGCAGTCAGAGGGCGGGATGGTCACCAACGAAGTGGCCGAACTCGCCGAGTCGCGATCGCGCATCGCGCAGCGCCTTGCGGAATACACGCCCGGCGGCTGGACGCCGCTGTCGGAGACACTCTACGAGGCCGGCCAGTACCTGGCCGGGCGCGCGGTCGACTACGGGCTGAACTCGACCGTAGAGAACGCCGTGCCGTTCCCCAGCGTGCCCGAGTCGCGACGTCCCGACGACCAGAGCCGCTACCGTTCGCCGGTCGACTACCAGTGCCAGCGCAGCTTCATCGTGCTGCTCACCGACGGCGAACCCGTGTACGACCAGTCGGCCGACACGAAGATCCCGCAGCTGCCCGGCTTCGCCCAACTCGGCCGCAGCCAGTGCGATGGCGACGGCGACGGCCGCTGCCTGGACGACATGGCCGAGTACCTGAACCAGGCCGCGGACGTCGCGCCGGAGCTGCCGGGCCGCCAGAACGTCACCACCTTCACGATCGGCTTCGGCGAGCAGGTGGCCGGCTCCGCGCTGCTCGAGGACGTCGCGCGCCGCGGCGGCGGCCGGGCCTTCTCCGCGACCGACCTCGACGGCCTCAACGACGCGATCCGCAACATCTTCGGTGACATCCTGCAGACCGGCTCCACCTTCGTCTCGCCGTCGGTGTCGATCAACGCGTTCAACCGCACCCAGACGAACAACGAGCTCTACGTCTCCGTGTTCAAGCCCGACGACACCGCGCGGTGGCGCGGCAACGTCAAGAAGTACGCATTGCGGGGCGGACGCCTCGTCGACGCCACCGGCGCCGAGGCTGTCGATCCGGCCACGGGCTTCCTGCGCGGCGGCACGCGCAGCCTGTGGTCGGCGGCACCCGAGGCCGACGTGGTCGAGGACGGCGGAGCCGCGGCGCGGCTCCCGGACCCCGAGCCGCGCCGGCTCTACACCTACGTGGCCGCTGCGGCACAGCGCGACCTCTCCGCCACCGCCAACGCCCTGGTCGAGAGCAACGCCGCGCTGGACGACGCGGTGCTCAACACCGGCCCGGGTGCCACGCGCGAGGACGTGATCGCGTGGGCGCGGGGCGTCGACTCCGGCGACATCGACTTCGACGGCGACCGCGCCGAGGCGTCGCGCAGCATGGGCGACCCGCTGCACGCGCGGCCGGCCGTCGTGACCTACGGCGGCTCGTCAACGGCGCCCGATCCCGCGGACGCCGTCGTGTTCGCACCCACCAACGACGGCTACCTGCACGCGCTCGATGCGCGCACCGGCAGGGAACTCTGGGCATTCGTCGCCCCTGAACTGCTCGGCCGCCTCGCGGAGCTCTACCGCAACGCCAGCGTGTCGCAGCGCGGCTACGGTCTCGACGGCGAAGTGCGCGTGCTCAAGTTCGACGTCAACGAGGACGGCATCGTCGATCGCGCGGCGGGCGACCGCGTGTGGCTGTTCTTCGGGATGCGGCGCGGCGGGCGCCACTATTACGCGCTGGACGTCACCGATCGCAACCGGCCCTCGCTGCGCTGGTCGCTGGGGCCCGGCGAACTTCCGGGGGTGGGCGAGACCTGGTCCACGCCGACCATCACGCGCATGCGGGTCCAGGGTGCGACGCAGAACGGCGAGAACATCGTGCTGGTGTTCGGCGGCGGCTACGACGAGGGCCAGGACTCCTATCAGTACGCGACCGACCGCTCGGGACACCGCGTCTACGTCGTCGATGCGGCGAGCGGCGCCCTCCTCTGGTACGCAGGCGGCCCGGGCGGCACCGGCACGCCCGACCTCCCGCTGGCCCGCATGACCCACTCGATCCCCGGCCGCGTGGTTGCGATCGACACGGACGGCGACCGCTATGCAGACCGGCTCTACGCCGGCGACATGGGCGGCAGGGTCTGGCGGTTCGACGTGTGGAACGGTCGTCCGCGCAGCCAGCTGGTCACCGGGGGAGTGCTTGCCTCGCTCGGCGCCGCCGACGCCACCAGCCCGTCGATCGCCGACACGCGGCGCTTCTACTCCGCACCCGACGTTGCCCTGATCCAGAGGCGCGGCGCGCTGCCCTACTACAATCTCGCGATCGGCTCGGGTTATCGGGGCCACCCTCTGCACGCGGAAACGCGTGACCGCTTCTATTCGATTCGCGATCGCAACCCTTTCGGCAAGCTGACGCAGGCACAGTACGAGGCGGCGACGGCGATCCGCGACGGCGACCTCGTCGACATCACCGCGGATCCCGCCACCACCCGGGTCGGCCAGGACGCGCGCGGCTGGAAGCTG
>JBIIDW010000412.1:0-3171 GCA_044238215.1 Steroidobacteraceae bacterium | reverse complement strand
AGGGGATGGTCGTGGTAGACCAGCCGCCCTCGGACCCGCGGCGGGTGTTCTTCGGCGCCTGGGTCACGCTGGAAGATGCGTCGGGCGCCGAGTCGACCTTCCGCGTGGTCGGGCCCGACGAGTTCGACACCGCGCCCGGCTACGTCAGCATGGACGCACCGCTCGCCCGCGCGATGCTGGGCAAGCGGCTGGACGACGAGTTCGAGGTGGACCTGCCGGGCGGACGGCGGCGATACGCGATCGTCGACGTCCGCTACGGCGCCAGGGCGTGACGCCCTAGAACACCCGGACGTTCTTGAACTGCCAGGGATCGGACTTGTCGACGTCCTCGGCGAACAGCCGCTCGCGGTCGGTGAGCGGGGTCCAGTCGGTGTACTCGCCCGTGACCGTACCGAGGTAGGGGGCGCAGATCTCGAGGATGCGGCGGAAGTCGAGGTCCTCGGGTTCGACGATTCCCCGGTTCGGGTTCTCCATTGCCCAGACCATGCCCGCCAGGCAGGACACGGTGACCTGCAGGCTGGTGGCGTTGTTGAACGGCGCCAGCTGGCGGGCCTCGTCGATGGACAGCTGCGAGCCGTACCAGTAGGCGTTCTTCTTGTGGCCGGCGAGCAGCACCCCGAGCTCGTCGATACCCCCCGGGGAAATCTCGTCCATCAGGATCCGCTGCTGGTCCTGCAGCAGGTAATTGCGACCGGCGAACTCGTGCAGCGACAGCACCGCGTCGTCGCAGGGATGGTAGGCGTAGTGCACCGTGGGCCGGTACACCACCTGCCCACCGTCGCGGATCGTCAGGTAGTCGGCGATGGAGATCGACTCGCCGTGCGTGATCGCGAAACCGTAGATGTTGCCCGCCTTCGGCGTCCAGGTGCGCACGCGCGTCGCGCAGCCCGGCTGCGCGAGCCAGATCGCCGCGCCGCAGCCGAAATCGTGCCGGCGGCCGTCACGGGGGAAGTTGCGCTCGTGCGAACCCCAGCCGAGCTCGCAGGGCTGCTGGCCCTCGCTGACGAAGCCGTCGATCGACCAGGTGTTGACGAACTCGTTCTTCCGCTTGCGCACGGGCGAGACCTGCGTGTCGCGCTCGGCCACGTGGATCACCCGCACGCCGAGCGTGCTGGCGAGGTTCGCCCAGTCCTCGCGGTTCGACGGGTTGCCCGCGTCGACGCCGGTGTCGGCGGCGATGTTGAGCAGCGCCTGCTTCAGGAAATGCGAGACGAGGCCCGGGTTCGCGCCGTGGGTGAGCACCGCGGTGGGCGACTTCGCGTTGCCGGGACGCAGCGCCAGCGCCTCCTCGCGCAGCGCGTAGTTCGTGCGCTTCGCCGGCGGCACTCCCGGGTCGGTGTAGCCGCCGGGCCAGGGCTCGATGCAGGTGTCGAGGTACATCGCGCCGCGCTCCCAGCAGAGCTTGATCAGCGCGGTGGAGGACACCTCGACCGAGACGTTCAGCACGAAGTCGCCGCGACCGACCAGCGGCTCGAGCACGCGCCGCAGGTTCTCGCGGGCCAGCCGCTCGACGATGAAGCGCACGCCGTAGCGGCGCGCCGCCTCGATCCCGCGCTCGTCGGCGGAAACGATCGTGACGCGCTCGGCGGGCACGCCGATGTGGCGCAGCACCAGCGGCAGGACGCCCTGTCCGATGCTGCCCATGCCGATGAAGACGATCCGGCCCGGAAAATCGATGAACGGCTGCGGCTGGCTCATGGTGTTTTCGCGCTGCTCCCTCTCTGCTCCGCCGCCCGCCATTGGGGCGGGTAGGTGCGATCGTAACCCGGAAGCGCCTCGATGCGCGCCAGCCAGCGACCGAGCGCCGGATAGTTGGCCTCCAGCGGCAGGAAGCGGCGCGCCAGGTCCTCGGCGCCCTGCCGGCCCAGCGCGCGGCGCAGCAGCTGGATGGCCGGGAAGATCACCATGTCGGCCGCGGAGTAGTCGTCGCCGACGATCCAGTCGGAGCGCGACAGGCGCTGCTCGATCGTGCGCGCCTCGCGCGCGACGACGTGCATCGAGTCCGTGATCGCCTCGTCGACCACGACCGCCGGGCCACCGAGCAGGCTCCCGCAGATCGACATCAGGTGCGCCTCGGTATAGGCCTGGAACTCGCCGATCACGCGCATCACCACGCCGGCCTCGGCGGGAGTGCGGCCGAAGATGGGCGGCTCCGGGTACTTGAGGTCCAGGTAGTAGAGGACCGCGAGCGACTCGAACACCACGTAGTCGCCGTCCTTGAGCACCGGCACGCGGCCGCGCGGGTTCATCGCCAGCATCGCCGGCGCCTTCTGCTCCTGCAGCGACAGCTGAAGCAGGTGGCTCGTGTAGGGCAGCCGCTTGCGCTCGAGCGCGAGGAGCACCCGCCAGGAGTACGCGCTGCCGCTCGCCCACCAGACGTCGATTGCCATCGCAGGATTGTATCGGCAAGGGCGGCGCCGGAGAATTCGCGATTTGGCGACCCCTGGAGCCCGCGTGATGCACTGGACCACCCTGGTCGGCGCCGACGAACTCGCCGCGCGGCTGCGCGGGGGCGACGTCGTCGTGCTCGACTGCCGCTTCGACCTCGCACGCCCCGGCTGGGGCGAAGACGCCTTTCGCGCCGGCCACATCCCGGGCGCGAGCTACGCCCACCTCGATCGCGACCTGTCCTCGCCGGTCACGCCGGCCAGCGGGCGCCATCCGCTGCCCGACGCGGACGCGCTCGCGCGCCGGCTGGGCGACTGGGGCGTCGGCGACGGCACGCAGGTGGTGGCCTGCGACCAGGGCAGCGGCATGTTCGCGGCGCGCGCGTGGTGGCTGCTGCGCTGGCTCGGTCACGATCGCGTCGCCGTGCTCGACGGCGGCCTGCCGGCGTGGACCGCCGCGGGCGGAGAGCTGACCACGGCCGCGGCCGCACACGTCCCGCGCCGGTTCCTCGCGCGGCAGCGCGCCGGCCTCGCGATCGACGCCGCGGGTGTCGGCCGCGGCCTCGCCGACGGCTCCATCCGCCTCGTCGACGCGCGCGCGGCGGACCGCTTCGCCGGCTGCAACGAGACCATCGACCCGGTCGCCGGCCACGTGCCAGGCGCGGTGAATCACCCGTTCGCGGCGAACGTCGGCGCGGACGGGCGGCTGCTGCCACGCGAGGCGCTGCGCGCGAACTGGCTCCGCGCCCTGGACGGCCGCGCCCCGCACGAACTGGTGGCGATG
>JBIIDW010000411.1:0-3174 GCA_044238215.1 Steroidobacteraceae bacterium | reverse complement strand
CGTGCTCGGGGAAGCGTTCGCCGCGGAACAGCACGGCACCGCGCTCGTCGATGACCAGCAGATCCCGGGCCGCCGGGTCGAGGCCCTTCCAGAGCCACTGCGGCGACAGCTCGAAATAGACGAGTTCATCGCGGTCGGCCACGGTCGCGCGGCGGACGAGGTAGACGTTGGCCAGGTCGCCGCCGGAAGGCAGGCTGATGAGCGCGGCGCCGTCGACGTCGTCGCCGCCGACCCCGAAGGCCGGCACCGGCAGCACGCCGCCCGCGCCGGCGATGCTGGTGCGCAGGAAGACGCCCGTGCCGCGCGCGGAGTCCGCCAGCGCGTCGGGCTGCCGGTGGGCTGCGAGCAGCGCGCTCGCCACCGCGTTGGCCGATTCCACGCGTGCCGCGACGCTCGTCGCCACGGCCCGCGAACGCTCGAAGAGCGCGACGTCGTGCTCCCGCCGCGCGCCGTCGCCCAGCGCGTGCGAGCCCAGCACCAGTGCCAGCGACAGCGGCAGCAGGATGGTGGCGCAGCAGACCAGCGCTAGGCGCTGCCAGAGTGGATTGCGTATGACGGACGGGGCGAAGCGCATGCGGACTCGGCCGGGCACGGCGGACGATGCGGTCGATTTAACGATAGACTCGCGAAAGCCGGCGTCGACCGCGTCACTGATTTGCAAGAATCCGGCGCGGCGATGGGCCCAAGAAACGTGAAGCGCATCACGCCAACATGACCCTGCGGCCCCACGAGGCGGACCACGTGCACCGGCGACTGGCCGGCGGCCTGCTCGCGGGCTGGCTGATGCTCGTGCTCAGCGCCTCGCTCTACCCTTTCGATTTCGACGGCCCCCGGCTGCTCGACGCGGCCGCGGGCGGCTTCCCCGCGCTGCGCGGGTGGCACGTGCCCTCGCGCCGCGACATGCTGGTGAACCTGCTGATCTACGCCCCCGTCGGCATGCTCGGCATGCTCGCGCAGCACGCCCTGCGCCCGGCCCCGCAGCGCGCGGCGCGCGCGGTGGCGCTGGCCGCGATCGTGTCGCTGGGCGTCGAGATCACCCAGCACGCACTGCGGCTGCGCGTGCCCAGCCTGGCCGACTGGCTGTTCAACGTCGCCAGCGCCGGCATGGGGGTGCTGCTGTCCGGCATCTATTCGCGTCTGCCCGTGCAGCCGCTGTCCAACCGTCTGCGCCGCGTCGAGCTGAGCCCCGCGCTCGTCCTGCTCGCGGGTCTGTGGCTCGCTGCGCACGCGGCCCCGTTCGTGCCGAGGCTCAGGCCCGGGCGCGTCACCGCCGCCGTCGACGCCAGCCTCGCGCTGCAGCCCTCCGTCAGCCTCACGGCCGCCTACTTCGCCTGCTGGCTGGTGCTGTCGGCGCTGGTGCGGGTCATGGTGCGTCGCGAGGCGTTCTGGACCTGGTTTGCGATACTCGGGGGCGTCGCCCTGGCCTCCAAGCTGCTTTTCGTCGGGCAGAAGCTGACGCCCGACGAGGTGCTCGGCGGGGCGCTGGCGCTGCCCGTGATCGCCTGGCTCAGGCGCCGGCCGCACACGGCGTCGCTGACGCCGCTGTTCGGCCTGGTCTGTGCATCGTTCGTCGTAGCAGGCCTCGCACCCCTCGGTTTCGCCGGCCCGCAGCAGCCGTTCGAGTGGCCGGCTTTCGCCGACCAGGGCACTGCGGCGGACCCGGGAGCGCTGCCCACGCTGGAGCGGGTGTTCCTCGGCATCGGCGCCGCGTGGGTGGCTGCCGGCAGCGCGCTCGGACTGCTGCCGGGCGTGCTGCTGCTGCTGGCCATCGCCGGCGCCTGCGAATTCGCCCAGGGCTGGCTGCCGGCCCGCACCCCGGAGGCGAGCGACCTCCTCGCCCTGCTCGCCGGCACGCTGCTGGTGCAGCTGGGCTGGTGGCTGGAGCGTCGCGGCTGGCGACGTTAGCGCTCCCGCAGGCGCTAGAATCGGGGCTCCCTGCCAGGAGGCCCCCATGTCCAAGACGGCGCTCCGCGTGATCTTCGGCTTCATCCTCGTGTCCCTCTTCGCCTACACCAGCTGGGCGAGCACCCAGCAGGCCGTCTGGGAGTGGCGCGGCCTGGTCGACGAGCCCGACCGCTGGTGGACGATTGCGACCCTGATCGACGCCTACTACGGGTTCCTGACGTTCTACGTCTGGGTCTTCTACAAGGAAACGCGCGCACTGCCGCGCGTCGGCTGGTTCGTCGGCATCATGCTGCTCGGCAACATGGCCATGGCCGCCTACGTGCTGCTGCAGCTCGCGCGGCTGCGCGACGACGAGCCCGCGTCGGCGATCCTCGCGTCGCGCAACACCTGAGGCCGCGCGGTCGCGCGCATCACGATGGCGGGATTCCTCAGGCGTCGGCTGCTCGACCCGGTCCTGGCACTGCTGCGCCAGGGCCTGTCGCCGCGCGAGCTGTCGCTGTCGCTGGCCTTCGGCGCCGGCATCGGCATCTTCCCGGTGCTCGGCGTGTCCACGCCGCTGCTGACCGTGATCGCATTGTGGATGCGGCTCAACCTGCCGGCGATCCAGCTCGTCAACTACCTCGCCTCGCCGCTCCAGCTCCTGCTCATCATTCCCTTCGTCCGGGTCGGGGAGGCGTTGACCGGGTCGCCGCCGCAGCCGCTCACCGTCTCCGCCGGCCTGGACACCCTCGCGCAGGGCGCGCTCCACGCGGTCGTGGTACTGTGGGACGCGATCGTCCACGCGGCGATCGGCTGGATCGCGATCGGCCCCGCGCTGATCTGGCTGGCCTACCGCGCGCTCCTGCCGGTGCTGGCTCGGGCCGCCACGCGACTGAGGACCCCGGACGAGTCCAGATGAGCACGATCACCGACGCCGCCGATTCCAGCTTCTCGATGCGCCTGCTCGAGTCCGACAAGGTGCCCGACTGGCTGATCCGCAACCGCATCCGCGCGCTGCTCGCGCAGCGCCTGCGCGAGGAGGACAAGGGCGGCCCCGAGGCCCAGCAGGCCCACCTGATGACCCTCGTGCGCCAGCTGCGCGAGAGTCCCATCGCGATCAACACCGCCGAGGCCAACGAGCAGCACTACGAGGTCCCGACCGCGTTCTACCTGCTCGTGCTGGGCCGCCACCTCAAGTACTCGAGCTGCTACTACGACGACTTCGACGTGTCGCGCGCGGCGGCGGGCCTCGACGCGGCGGAGGCGCGCATGCTGGCGCTGACCTGCGAG
>JBIIDW010000409.1:0-3178 GCA_044238215.1 Steroidobacteraceae bacterium | reverse complement strand
GCCAGGGTATCGCGATGCTGCTGGAGCGGGTGCCTTGAGCGGGACGGTCACGGTCCAGCGCCACGGGCCGATCGCCGTGCTCGCCATCGCGAACCCGCCCGTCAATGCGCTGGCGCAGCCGGTGCGCGCCGGCCTGCTGCGCGCCGTCGAGGAGCTCGACGCCGACCCGGCCGTCGCGGCGATCGTCGTCCACGGCATCGGCCGCCACTTCGTGGCGGGTGCGGACATCACCGAGTTCGACGCGCCGCCGCAGGCGCCCGTGCTGCGCGACGTGCTGCAGCGCATCGAGGCTTGCGGGAAGCCCGTCGTCGCGGCCCTGCACGGTGCGGTACTGGGCGGCGGCGCGGAGCTCGCACTGGCCTGCCACTGGCGTGCCGCCACGGCCGATCTGTCGCTCGGGTTTCCCGAGGTCATGCTCGGGCTGCTGCCGGGGGCGGGCGGCACGGCGCGCCTGCCCCGGCTGGTCGGGACCGCCGCCGCACTCGAGCTGATGATGACGGGCAAGCCGATCAGTCTGCCCGCTGCGCTGGAGCTTGGGCTGGTCGACCGGGCGCTGCAGTCCGACGCCCTTGCGGAAACCCTGGGCTGGGCGCGTGAGCTCGTCGCTGCGTCCGCGCCGCTGCGTCGCACGGGCGACCTTCCGCTGGCCATCGGTGTCGAAGACGAGGTGCTGCTGCGCCGGCACGCTGCCGACGCCGAGGCGCAGTCGGTGCGCGCCCCTGCGAAGCGCGCGATCGTCGAGTGCGTGCAGGCGGCTGCACTGCCGCTGCCTGCCGCGATGGCCGTCGCCGCGCAGCGGTTCGAGGCCTGCCGGGTCTCGCCGGTGTCGCGCGCGCTGCGGCATCTGTTCTTCGCCGAGCGCGAGCACCCCGACGCCTCCGGCGCCCGGGAAGTGTCGACCGTCGGCGTCGTCGGTGCCGGCACGATGGGCGCGGGCATCGCGATCAGCGCGCTCCAGGCCGGCTATGCCTGCGTGCTGTGCGACACGCAGCCCGCGGCGCTGGAGGCTGCCCAGGCGCGCGTCGGGAAGGCACTGGAGTCCGCCGAGCGCAGGGGTCGCCTCTCGGCGGCGCAGCGCGAGGCGGCGGTGGGCCGTCTCGTGCTGTCTACCGAACTGGCACGCTGCAGCAGCGCCCAACTCGTCATCGAGGCGGCGTTCGAGGATCTCGAGGTCAAGCGCGCACTGTTCGTGGCGCTGGCGCAGGCCAGCGCGCCCTGCGCGGTGCTCGCCACGAACACCTCGACGCTGGACATCGACGCCATTGCCGCCGCGGCGCCGGAGCGTGCGGCGGACGTGATCGGCATGCACTTCTTCAGTCCGGCTCACGTCATGAAGCTCGTCGAGGTCGTGCCGGGGCGGGCGAGTTCCGCAACGGCGCTCGCGACGGCGGCGGCAGTCGCCCGTCGACTCGGCAAGCTGGCCGTGCGGGCCGGCAACGACTTTGGCTTCGTCGGGAACCGCATGCTCTATGCCTACGGCCGCGAGAAGGAACTCATGCTCCTCGAGGGCGCCTCGCCCGAGGCCATCGACTCGGCGCTGGAGCGATTTGGCATGGCGATGGGGCCGAACGCCGTGGGCGATCTCACCGGCCTCGACGTCGGCTGGCGCGCACGCAAGGCCTGGGCGGGGCGGCCCGCGGATCCCCGTTACTACCGCGTCTCGGACCTGCTGGCGGAGAGCGGTCGCCTGGGACAGAAGACCGGTCGCGGGTTCTACCGCTACGTCGGCGCCGAGCGGCGCCGCGAGCCGGATCCCGAGGTGCTGCCGCTGATCGCTGCGGAAGCACGCAGACTGGGGGTTCGGCGCCGGGATCACGCGCCCGAGGAAATCGTCGACCGCTGCGTGCTCGCGCTGGTCGAGGAGGGTGCCCGGCTGATCGAGCGTGGCATTGCCGGATCGGCGGCTGCGATCGACGTCATCTGGTGCAACGGCTACGGGTTCCCCCGACACCTCGGCGGTCCCATGTGGTACGCAGCCGAGCGTGGGTTGGCGGGTATCGTCGCGCGCCTCGAGGAGCTCGCGACCGCGCGGGTCGAGCCCGACGCGGCGCCCTCTGCCCGGCTGCGCAGGCTCGCGGTCAGCGGCGAGCGCTTCGACTCGCTCGCAACCGTCCTGGATTCCATGAGGCACTGAACGCATGCGCATCGTCTGCATCGGGGGCGGCCCGGCAGGGCTCTACTCCGCGATACTGTTCCGCAAGGCGCTCCCCGACGCGCGTGTCGAGGTGCACGAGCGCAACCGCCCGGACGACACGTTCGGCTGGGGCGTGGTGTTCTCTGACCAGACGATGGCGGGATTCGCGGCGGCCGACGCCGAAAGCCATCGCGCGATCCTCGCGAACTTCCATCACTGGGACGACATCGACGTGCACTACCGCGGCGAGGTCGTCCGCACGGGGGGGCACGGCTTCTGCGGCATCTCGCGCATGACGCTGCTCAACGTCCTGCAGGAGCGCGCGGCGCAGCTGGGCGTGCACCAGACCTTCCAGGCGGAGGTCGAGGACGAGTCCGCCTTCCGCGACGCCGACCTCGTGGTGGCCTCCGACGGGGTGAACAGCCGGATCCGCTCGCGTCACGCGGAGGTGTTCCGCCCGGACGTGCAGACGCGCAAGTGCCGGTACATCTGGCTCGGCACCCGGCAGCCCTTCCCCGCGTTCACCTTCGCCTTCGAGCCCACCGAGTTCGGCTGGTTCCAGATCCACGCGTACCAGTTCAGTCGCGACCTCTCGACGGTGATCGTCGAGACACGCGAGGAAACCTGGCTCGCCCATGGCCTCGACCGGGCCGACACCGGTCAGTCCATCGCGTTCTGCGAGAAACTCTTCGCGCGCTACCTCGGCGGTCATCCGCTGATGAGCAACGCGCGGCACCTGCGTGGCTCGGCCTGGCTCAACTTCAACCGTGTCCGCTGCGAGAACTGGCACCACGGCAACCTCGTGCTGATCGGCGACGCCGCCCACACGGCGCACTTCTCGATCGGTTCCGGCACCAAGCTGGCGATGGAGGATGCGATCTCGCTCGTCCGTCACGTGTCGCGGGAGACGGACGCGAGGCGCGGGCTGTTGGCGTACCAGGAGGAACGCAGCACGGAGGCGCTCAAGCTGCAGAGCGCGGCGCGCAACCGCATGGAGTGGTTCGAGAACGTCTCGCGCTACGTCAACCTCGAGCCCCGGCAATT
>JBIIDW010000410.1:0-3178 GCA_044238215.1 Steroidobacteraceae bacterium | reverse complement strand
TGGTCGTCGCGGCGCCGACCCGTCGTCGCGACGAGGTGATCCGCGACCTCGTCGTGGAGGCGCGCGCGCTGCTCACCAAGGAGCGCCTGCAGTACGTGATCCTGCGCAACGGGCGCCGCGAGACGCTGCGGGGCCGCCCGGTGGCCTTCGCGCTGTGGAGCGAGGCAAAGGAACAGTGGACGATCGCGCACATCGAGATCCCGCGTCCGCCGGTGAAGTGGCGGCCCGGTGGCCGGCCGCTGAGCTTCACCGTGCGTACACCCGGGATCACCGCGCGCCACGTGAAGGGCACGGGCGCCGAGCGCTTGATGTTCGCCTTCACCGCGAGCGACGGCGAGCCGCTCAAGGTCTACGGCCGCAAGTTCCCGGTGTTCGACGACGCGCTGATCCGCAAGAAGCGCTGGCGCGCCGTCGCGCAGACCGCGCGGCCCATCGTCTACCTGCCCTATACCGCGGACACGCTCGACCCGAAGTTCGTCACCGGGGGCAAGGACTTCCTGCTCGCCACTGCGCGTGAGGCCATCGAGGAACTGCGCCGCGCCAACATCCCGTCGCGTGCGTACCCCGACAAGCTGCTCGCCGACATCGTGCCCGCCGAGGTGATCACCACGCTCGCGGTCATCGAGCAGACCGACGACACCGACTTCCGCACCAAGGGCGAGGAGGCCTTCAACGAGGTGCTGAGCCAGTACGGACTCAAGCGCCAGGAGGCCTATCGCTACAGCGTCTCGCGCGCCAGGGCGATCGGCCCGATGCAGTTCACCAACCGGCGCGGCAACGGCACGTACTCGCTGGTGGTGCGCCGCTGCCCGGCCGCGCGCATCGACCCCAACTTCGAGCGCGGCGCCACCAACCTGCTGAACGTCATGAAGGCCGCGATCTGCCTGTTCGACATCGAGCTGCTGCAGATGCGCGCCGACATCCGCGCCGCCTACCGCGACAACATGAAGGTGCTCGGCATCTTCCCCGTCGCCGCCTACAACGGCGGGCCCCGCAACGTCACCCGGCTGCACCGGGCGATGCAGCGGATGGGCGTGAACATCGAGGACCTGCGCGCGCCCGGCGAGCAGCCCGAGGGCTACCCCGTGCCTTGCCCCTGCGTCTGGGTCGAGGGCCCCGGCGGCGTGCAGCCGCGCTCCATCCCGCGCTACAACGAAGAGAACCGCTGGTACATCGAGAAGTACCAGGAAATCCTCAACGTGTTCTGACGGGCGGCTACCCGAGGCCCTTTGCCCATGCAGCAATGGCTGTTCCTGTCGATCGCGATCGTCAGCGAGGTCATGGCGACCTCCGCGCTGAAGGCCTCGGCCGGCTTCACGCGGCCGCTGCCGTCGCTGGTCGTCGTGGTCGGCTACGGCGTGGCGTTCTACTTCCTGTCGCTCACGCTGAAGACCGTGCCGGTGGGCGTGGCCTACGCCATCTGGTCCGGCGCCGGCGTCGCGCTGATCGCGCTCGTCGGCTGGGCCTTCCTCGGCCAGCGGCTCGACGCGCCGGCGCTCCTCGGCCTGGCGCTGATCGTGGCCGGCGTCGTGGTGATCAACGTGTTTTCAAAGACAGTGTCACACTGAGCGCCGCGCCCACCACCAGGCAGCCGAGCGCGACGAGGTCGGCGACGAACACGCGGTTCACCTCGGCGTTGTAGCCGCCCACCGACCAGGCGAGCCACAGGAACGACAGCACGCTGACGAAGCCGCCGACGAAGGCCAGCGTCTGCAGCGCGGGCCGGAACGCCGCGTACACCATGAACGCGCCGAGCAGCCCGAACAGCACGGCGCGGTGGCGCATCAGGATCGCGAGGTTCGGTTCGTCGAAGCGCAGCCCGTAGAGCGCCGCGAGCCGCTCGCCGCCGAGCACGCCCGTCACCGGAATCAGGTGGATCACGCCCACCACGATCAGCATCGCCGACACCACGTGTTTCACGTCGGAACCCTCCGTCTCATTGCCCGCTGCGCCCGAGCAGCTCCATCGCCGCGATCGCGGTCAGCGCGAACAGCGGCACGTTCGACGCCACGAACAGCACGAACCGGATCGGGATCGTGTTGACCAGCGCCTGGAACAGGCTGTGGATCACCCGCAGCACCACGTACGCCCAGGCCAGCGCGAGGCTCGCCGGCGAGTCGACCCCGAGCAGCGCGAGCACGATCGCGACCGCGTAGAAGACCTGCGGCTGCTCCATCAGGTGATTGAAATTGTCCGCCTTCCAGCGCACCCGCGGCGGCAGCGTCGCCATCTGGGTGCCGCGCGGCGCTTCAGGGTCGAGCTTCATGCCCGAGGCACGGATCGCCGGCAGCCGCGCCACGTACATCCAGATCCACATCACCAGCGACCACGCGACCAGCGCGATCACCGGGCCCAGCATCTGCACGGCGACGTTCATGGGTTCACCTCGCTCCGGAGAGCAGAAGCAGGCCGACCGCGAGCTCGAGCGCGAAGCCGCCGAGCGCTTTGGGGTAACTGCCCTTGTCGAGCAACAGCGAAGGCAGGCGCATCAGCGCGGCGCCCACCCACGCGACGCCCGCCACCAGCCACGCGACCGGCGACTGCAGCACGAGGCAGGCCCCGCCGAGGCCGAGGAACAGCCCGCCGTAGGTGGCGCGGATTTCCGAGAGGCCGATGCCGCCGACCGGTTGCACACCGACCAGCCGGGCCACGGCCGCGGGCGCGAGCGCGCCGAGCAGTCCGAGCGCAACCGTGATCAGGGCGCCGAGTGTGGCCAGCATGGCAGGGCAGTGTAGCAACTCATGGCTGCCAGCTCGCGCGTGCTCATTCCGCAGAGGCCGCCGCCGCCCCCGCTCGCCGCCGCCGCCACTCCAGCACCTCGACCAGCAGCGCCGGCAGGAACGTCAGCGTGACCACCGTCGAGAACAGCAGGCCCGACAGCACCACCACGCCGAGCCCGCGGTAGAGCTCCGCGCCGGCGCCCGGGATCACCACGAGCGGCGCGAGCCCGAAGATCGTCGTGAGCGTCGTCATCAGGATCGGGCGCAGACGGGAGTCGACCGCCTCGCGCACGGCCGCCACGACGGCCATCTCGGGGCGCTGGCGCAGCAGTTCGCGGGCGCGATCGACCACGAGGATCGGGTTGTTGACCACCGTGCCGAGCAGGATCAGGAAGCCGAGCATCGAGATCATGTCGAGCGGCAGCCGCAGCCCCAGGGCGTTCAGCAGCACCAGCCCG
>JBIIDW010000408.1:0-3182 GCA_044238215.1 Steroidobacteraceae bacterium | reverse complement strand
CATCGACCTCGAGCCCGGAATCGTCGGCCATCGCCGGGCCGCCGGCCCGCGCGGCGGCGTGACGCGCCTTCAGCAGCGCGTTGTCGAGGAACGTGTCGCCGGTTTCCTCCGGCGACTCGATGCCGAGCGCGGACTGCGGCACGAACTCGAGGCCGGCCGGCGCCAGCATCTCGGCGAACTCGCGCAGCTTGCCGGCGTTGCCGGTGGCGAGCACCACCTTCAAGGCGGCGAACCCTTCACCGTGGCGCTCCCTGCAGCGCGGCGCGCTGCAGGTCGTGCAGCCGGTCGATGCCCGCGGCCGCAAGCGCCAGCAGCGCATCGAGCTCGTCGCGACGGAACGCGTGCCCCTCCGCCGTGCCCTGGATTTCGACGAAGGCACCGCCGTCCTTCATCACGACGTTCATGTCGGTCTCGGCCGAGGAGTCCTCGACGTAGTCGAGGTCGAGCACGGGCAGGCCGCCGCAGATGCCGACCGATACCGCGGCCACCTGGCCGTGCAGCGGCGAGGTGCGCAGCGCGCCGCGTGCGACCAGCGCGGCGCAGGCGTCGACCAGCGCGACGTAGCTGCCGGTGATGGCGGCCGTGCGGGTGCCCCCGTCGGCCTGCAGCACGTCGCAGTCGAGCGTGACGGTGCGCTCGCCGAGCGCGGACATGTCCATGACCGAGCGCAGGCTGCGGCCGATCAGCCGCTGGATCTCCTGGGTGCGCCCGCTCTGCTTGCCCTTGGCGGCCTCGCGCGGCGAGCGCGTGTGGGTCGCACGCGGCAACATGCCGTACTCCGCCGTGACCCAGCCCTGCCCGCGACCGCGCAGGAACCCGGGCACGCCGTCCTCGATCGTCGCGGTGCAGAGCACCCGCGTGTCGCCGAACGCCACCAGCACGGAGCCTTCGGCGTGACGCGTGTAACCACGCTCGAAGCGCACGTCGCGCAGGGAATCGGCGGCGCGGCCGCTGGGTCGGCGGAACATGGTTCAGTCTCTCCCGGACCAGCGCAGCACGACCGCGGTGGTGTTGTCGGCCAGCGGTCCCGCGGCCTCGATGGCGCGCTCGGCCAGGGCGGCCAGCGCAAGGTCCAATGGCTCACCGCGCTGCGACCACGCCTGCGCGAGCGCGGCCTCGTCGAGCGGCCCCCAGAGCCCGTCGGAGCACAGCAGGATCACGTCGCCCGGCTCCAGGCGACGGCGGCCGGACTGCGACATCTCGGGCAGCATCTGCTCGCCGCCGAGGCAGCATTCGACGTAGTTGCGCATCGGGTGCGTCAGGGCCTGGTCCGCCGAGATCACGCCCTCGCGGATCAGGAACTCGACGTGGCTGTGGTCGCGCGTGCGATCGAGAACCGCGTGCCGGCGGATGTGATAGATGCGGCTGTCGCCGACGTGCGCCCAGTACGCGGAGTCGCCCTGCACGACGCACGCCGCGATGGTCGCCCGCGGGCGGTGCTCGAGCGGCATGGCCTCCCCGAGGCGGGTTACCGCGCCGTGCGCCTCGCCGAGCTCGCGGTGCAGGAAGCCCAGCGGGTCGAACAGCGGCCGGGGCGCCTTCCAGAACGCCCCGACGAGCGCGTCACAGGCGGTGGCCGCGGCCAGCGCGCCGGCGGCGTGACCACCCATGCCGTCGACCACCACGAGCAGCGCGCTGCCCGGCGTCACCGCCAGCGCGCACCGGTCCTGGTTGTCCTGGCGGCCACCGATCAGGCTGGTTTCGGCGTATTCGAGGCGCAACGCGCCCACCGGTGTTGGGATAGACTGCCGCGCTTTATACACTGAGCCTCAGGCCGGCGCACTTCCCGCAGCCCCATGATCACCAGCATGACTGGCTTCGCGCGTGGCGAGGCAAACGGCGGCTTCGGCCAGCTCACCTGCGAGCTGCGCAGCGTCAACCACCGCTACCTCGAGCCGGGCTTCCGCCTGCCGGAAGAGCTGCGCTCGCTGGAGCCCGAACTGCGCCAGCAGCTCGGCCGGACGCTCAGACGGGGCAAGGTCGACTGCACGATCCACCTGCGAGTCGCTCAGGAGGCGGAGCGTCAGCTGCTCGTCGACGATCGCGCGCTGGAGCGGCTGCTCGGCCGCCTGAGGCAGATCGGCACCATGGCGCCCGCCGGCGGCAGCGTGAACCTGGTCGACGTGCTGCGCTGGCCGGGCGTGATCCGCGACGACGAGCCCGACTCGGAGAGCCTGGCCGCGGCCTGCCGCAGTCTCTTCGCCTCCGTGCTTGCCGAACTCGCCGCGGCACGCTCGCGCGAGGGCGCGCACCTCGCCGAGGTCATCGAGCAACGCTGCGCCGCGCTCGAGTCCATCGTCGCGGGCGTCCGCGCCCGCCTCCCCGAGGTGCAGGCGCGGGTACGCCGGCGCCTCGAGGACCGGCTTGCGGAACTGTCGGCCTCGCTCGACCCCGCACGGCTTGAGCAGGAAGTCGTCCTGCTGCTGCAGCGGCTCGACGTCGCCGAGGAACTCGACCGGCTCGACGGGCACCTCAACGAGATCCGCCGCGTCGTGGCCGGCAGCGAGCCCGCCGGCCGGCGGCTCGACTTCCTGATGCAGGAACTCGCGCGCGAGGCCAACACGCTGTCGTCGAAGTCGCAGGACCTCGACACCACCCGCCTCGCCGTCGACATGAAGGTGCTGGTCGAGCAGCTGCGCGAGCAGGTGCAGAACGTCGAGTGAAGCCCTGGAGCGCTGATCCGGCGAATCTTTTTTCGCGGCGCAAGTCCTGGGCTACGTCCCGGGCTACAAGCGGACCGGTCGCTGGCGCTCTCTATCGCGCTTGAATAGCCACATCGACAAAGGCGAGTCGCGCCGCCAGCCGTTCGCCATGAACCGAGATCAGACCATCCACCCGTCTTTGTTGGCTCATTCGGCATGCATGAATGTGGGGTTCGCCCACGAAACGGAAGTTCATGCACGCTGAGGCGGGCTGATCGGACCGGCGGGCTGCCGACGCGGCCGGCACCGACTCCGCTTTGCGTGCTTTACGATCCCTTTCGTCAATGCAGCCACTGACTGGAACCGCGGCTGAAACACTGCGACACAGGACACCTGCTCATGATCACCCGACTTCATCACCTGACATTCGTCGTTCGCGACCTCGACACTGCCGAGGAGCAGTATCGAAATGCACTCGGTATCGAACCGCTGGCGCGGGAATCGCTGCCGCAACGCGGCGTCGTCAGCTCGCGCTTCAAG
>JBIIDW010000407.1:0-3191 GCA_044238215.1 Steroidobacteraceae bacterium | reverse complement strand
GACGCCGTCCTCGACGACGGCGTCCGGCAGGCGAGCCGTGCCGCGCTGGAGCGACAGTTCGACAGCCGCTCCGGCGGTTTCGGTGCCGCGCCGAAATTCCCCTATCCGGCGAGCCTCGAGCGACTGCTGCGCGACTGGCGGCGTACCGCGACCCGGCTGGAGCCCGACCTGCAGGCGCTGTACATGGTCGCGCTGACGCTGACCCGCGTCGCCGAGGGCGGCCTGCGCGACGCGGACGGGGGGTTCTTCCACTACGCGCTCGACGCCGACTGGGCGCTGCCGCTGCGTGAGCGGCGGCTCGCCGACAACGGCGCGCTGCTGGCGGTCTACGCGCAGGCGGCCATCGCCACCGGCGACCCGTTGTTCGCCAGCGTCGCGGGCAGCACGGCCGACTGGCTGCTGCGCACGCTGCAGTCGCCGGACGGCGGCTTCCGCGCGGGCATCGAGTCACCCGCCGACGGATCCGCAGGGGCGCAGCGCGAGCCCGCGGTACCGGACGCGCAGATCGCGGTGGCCGGCAATGCGCTGGCGGTGCGCGGTCTCGCCCTCGCCTCGCGTGCGCTGCGGCGCAGGGATCTCGCCGAGGCGGCAGCGCGCGCCGTCGACGACCTTCGAGCCGGACTCTGGCGCCAAGGACGCCTGGTCGCCGCGCGACCCGAGGGCGCCGAACCGGCGCCCGAGCTGCCGCGCGCGACGCTGGACGACCACGCGCTGTTTGCCGATGCGCTCGTGGAGCTCGCGCAGGCGCTCCCCCGCGATGGCGACCTCGAGCTTGCCCGCCAGCTGCTCGACACGCTGCTCGCGCATTTCGCGGACGCGAGGGACGGCGGGTTCTTCCACACCGCGGACGACGCGGATCCGCTGATCCACCGGCCCAAGGTATTCGCGGACGGCGCCACGCCGTCCGGCAACGGCGTCGCGGCCCGCACGCTGCTGAGGCTCGGCTGGCTGTTCGACGAGCCGCGTTTCCTCGAGGCGGCGGGCCGCACGCTTGGTGCCGCGTGGCCCTCGATGCAGCGCTACCCGCAGGCTCACGCGTCGATGATCGGTGCGCTGGAGGAATGGCTGGAGCCGCCCGAGATCGTGACGCTGCAGGGTCCGCCCGCCGACACCGCGCGATGGCGCGAGGAACTCGACCGCATTTACGGCCCCTCGCGGATCGTGGTTGCTGCCGCCAGCCAGGGCGCCGTGTCGGCGACCGTGCGACGGGGCGGTGCAAGCTCAGGGACGCTAGACTCCCTCGAGCGCCTCGCCCGCCAGCTGAGACTGGGGCTGGCCGACGAGCCGCAGGCGAACCGCGCCGGCGAGTGAAGCGAAATCACGGGCGTCGTATTCCGGCGCCGCCCCCCAGTCGTAGGCCCATGGGTGAGCGCCGCGCATCTCCGGCGGCTCATCGGCGTACCGCGGGACGACGTGCGCGTGCAGCGCGGGCTCCTGGTTGCCGAACATCGCGTAGTTGACCCGCAGCGCCCCGGTCTCGACCAGCAGCGCATCGCCGAGCCGGGCCATGTCGTCGAGGAACTGCAGGCGGGAGGCCGCGTCCAGTGCGTTGAGATGCGGCACGACCGGATCGGGCAGCAGCAGCGCATAGCCGCGGACGAACTGCCGACGCCCGAATACGGCCCAGCCGGACGCCAGGCGCACGATCACGGTCGGATCGCCGCCCGCTCGCGCCGACTCGACCATCCGGTGAATGGCCGTCTTCACGTCGCGGGCGCCCGGAAGATGAAGTACACGGCGCCGAGGATGCACAGCGCCGCCCAGAGATAGTCGAGCTTCAGCGGCTCGCGCATGTAGAACACGGCGAACGGCACGAACACGCTCAGCGTGATCACCTCCTGCAGGATCTTCAGCTGGCCGAGCGACAGCTGCGTGTAGCCGATGCGGTTGGCCGGCACCTGAAGCAGGTACTCGAACAGCGCGATTCCCCAGCTGAGCAGCGCGGCGATCCACCAGGGGCGGTCGTTCAGGTTCCTGAGGTGCGCGTACCACGCGAACGTCATGAAGATGTTCGACAGCACCAGCAGCCCGATCGTGGCCGGAATGGCGGGCATCGCTTCAGTCCACTTCCACGCCCAGCGCGCGCAACTGCACGACGGTGGCGTCGTGGCCCGCGTGGACGATGCCGTGCCAGCCCCGCTGCCGGGCCGTGGCGATGTTGTCGGCCCGGTCGTCGATGAAGACCGTCGCGCCGGGCTCGAGTCCGAAGCGACGCTCGGCCAGCGCGTAGATGCCCGGATCGGGCTTCATCACGCCGACTTCGAACGAGCCGATCCGGTCATGTCCGAGGGCTCCGATGCCGTGGCGCGCGTGCAGGTGCGCCCAGTGCAGGTCGCCGACGTTGGACAGCAGGTACACGCGGTACCGCACGCTGAGCGCCCCGGCCAGCGCGAACATCCGCGGCTGGGGATCGAACATGTCGAGCCAGGCCTCCCGCGCCTCGTCGCGCGAGATGGGCTGCGACCCCAGCGCGGCCAGGTTGTCGAGCAGGCCAGCGCCGTCGAGACGGCCGCTCTCGTGCTCGAGCAGGCCGATCCGGTCGGTCACGTCCTCGAGGCCGGCCGGCACGAACCCGCGGGAGGCCAGCAGGGACATCAGCGGTCGGTAATCGAGGTGCACCAGCACCTGGCCAATGTCGAGGACGACGTTGCGCATGCAGCGTGGAGGCGGTCCGGTCAGGCGGGTTCCAGTGCGGCCGGGGCGCCGGGGCGCCTCACGAGGCGGGCCACCACCGGGAGTGTATCGACGGCTGCGCACAGCGCGAAGTCCTGCTCGGGCGCCCAATGCGCCGCCGGGTCGAAGAATTTCGCGGCGGCTGGCGCTGCCCGCAGGCGGGTGCGGATCGCCGTGGTGTCGAAGGCCTCGCCGCGCAGGCGCGCTACCAGCAGCTCGCGGCACAGATCGTCCTCGATGCAGCGTTCGCGCGCCTCGTGACCCATGGCGACGACCGTGACCTCCGCCGGCGCAAGCCTGCGCACGTAGGCGACAGTGGCCGCGGCGTTCACGAACGCGCCCGCGACAACCACATCGGCGCTGCCGGCCGCTGCGCACAGGCCCTGCGTGCCCGCGTGCGTGGTGTGGACCAGCGTGCGCCCGGCGAGCGGGTTGCGCAGCACTTCTGCGGGTGAGTTGCCGCAGTCGAAGCCGGGAAGCGGGCGTGCATGGCGCTCCCCCACGAGCAGCCAGTCAGG